>CAZJTO010000343.1:0-2987 GCA_964548935.1 uncultured Saprospiraceae bacterium | reverse complement strand
TGCGCCGTTGAGAAAGCTCCAGAGGAGCGACATATCATTTTATTAATTAAAAATGTATTGCTCTTCATAATCAATTTCGTATGCATTTAAAAATTCTACATATTCTTCTCTGAAAGATTTCTTGCTGTGATGTTGCTCTTGATTCTCAATATATCTGATAATCTTCTTCACTTGAGATTGACTCACCGTAAATGCACCAAATCCAGTTTGCCAACTAAATTTTGTTTCGGCTTTTCCTTGATCATTTATCCATTTAGAAGAATTTGATTTTATATCTCTGACCAAATCTGACAGATTACAATCAGGTTGCGTGCCAATCAAAAGATGGATATGATCGGGCATACCATTAACGATCATTAGCTTTTGAGATTTATTGGTTATGATGCCCGTTATGTACTTGTATAGGTCGTCCTTCCAAGAATCATCAATTAATCTCGCTCTCCTTTTTACTGCGAAGACAACATGGAAATAGAGCTGCGTATATGTATTTGCCATTGATGCGGTTGTTTCGCCCCGATGGGGCTATTAAGATAGCACTCCTATGGAGCGCATTTAAATATATCGATAATTGGTTCTAAATTTTAGTGGGGCAAGGATATCTCTTTAAGATAACCCTATGCATAAAAAGCTTAAGCTCTAGCTGAGCTTAACATCAATAGCACATTTATGTGCGTAATTGAGAAAGCTCCATAGGAGCGGCATAATCTTCTGTCACAATATTGTTTTATGAAGGGCGCTAGTGTTATTCTAAAATCAATAATATTAGAGTCGTGAGATAAATAACATATCTTACCTTAAGTCAGTATTCTTAGATTCCTCCTAAACTCCTACATCCCATACACCCGTACCCGCACACTCTTAGATATTGGGGTCTGGCTATCGCGAGCATATTCATGGATAGGGATGAGAGGATTCGTTTCTGGGAAGTAGCTCGCCAGATTACCCTCGGGGATATCATATGGTACAGCAAGGAAATTCTCCACCTGACGGACGACGCCATCATAGGTAGACTCAAGCCGGATCTTGTCTTGAGCTTTAAGACCAAGGCGCTCCATATCATCAGGATTGATCATTACGATACGGCGCTCGCCATAGATACCTCGATAGCGATCGTCAAGGCCATATATCGTCGTATTAAACTGATCGTGTGATCGGATCGTCGTCAATAAAAACTCTCCGTCTTGAAGCCCATGATTAGGTAGGTCACAGACGGTAAACTGAGCTCGGCCACCTGGTAGCTTGGAAAAATCCCCTACTCGAGCGTTATTGGGGAGGTAGAACTCCTTGCCATCAGCAGTACGCTCATTGTAATCCGCAAAGCCACTAACCACCTTAGACAAGTCTGAACGAATCGCTCCATAGTCCCGCTCGTACTGTTGCCATGGGATATGATCCTTCGCTCCAAAACACGCCTCCCCAAGCCGAGCGATAATCACGGGTTCGCTCAACAATTGATCGCTGATCGGTGTAAGCTTGCCTTTAGAAGGTTGCACTTTGCCCATACTATTTTCGACGGTGATATACTGCGTCTGTCCTTGCTGTTGATCCAATTCTGATCTACCCAAGGTCGGTAAGATCAAGCCAACCTTGCCAGGATGGAGGTGTGTACGATTTAGTTTGGTACTAACATGCACGGTCAGATCACACGACTCCATCGCATCCACTGTATAATAGGTATCGGACGCTGCCGTGATGAAATTTCCTCCCAATGACATGAATAGTTTAGCTCGCTGCTCATGCATAGCGACGATAGACTCAACTACATCAAAGCCTTGTTCTGCAGGTGGCAGAAAGCCATAAACTGATTCTATCGCTTCTCGTTGGTTCTGGCTCATCTTATGATTGATTCCTACAGTGCGATCGCCTTGCACATTGCTATGACCCCGTACTGGACAGGTGCCTGCACCAGGCTTGCCGATAGCCCCTTTCATTAGTAGGAGGTTCACGCACTCAAATATGTTATCAATGCCGTTCTTATGTTGAGTTAATCCCATCGCCCAGCAGACGATGATGCGTTTGGCAGGCTTAAGGATCGTCATAGCCGCATCAAATGACTCTTGAGACACACCAGATCTCTCTAGTAAGTCAGACCGTTCGTAGCCTGCTAAGTCTGCCATGATAGCGTCAAATCCATTCGTCTTGTCTCTGATAAACTCCTGATCTATATACTGATCATCAGACAGGAGTTCTTTCTGTATAGCCTTGAGTAAAGCCACATCTTCATTGATCTTAACCTTGAGGTAGACATCGGTGATCATAGTTCCCTGACCTAACATATCTGTGACTCGCTGGGGATTTCTGAATCGCTTCAGTCCCGCTTCTTCGAGAGGATTTATGGTGATAACTTTGGCACCCTTTTCTTTAGCATTTTGAAGTGCGGTCAGCATCCGAGGGTGGTTGGTTCCTGGATTCTGTCCCATGATCACGATGACTTCGGCTTGATCTAAATCATCGAGCGTGACAGATCCTTTGCCGATACCTACGGATCGAGAGAGCGCTACTCCTGAGCTTTCATGACACATGTTCGAGCAGTCAGGAAGGTTATTAGTGCCGAGGCGTCTTGCCAAAAGGCTATAGATATATGCAGCTTCATTGGAAGAACGACCAGACGTATAAAATATAGCTTCGTTGGGGTCCTCTAACGATCTGAGCTTGTCAGCGATCATGGTAAAAGCCTCTGTCCATGCTATAGGCTGGTAATGACTCTCTCCCGATCTGATCACCATCGGCTGTGTCAAGCGACCAGACTTACCAATCTTATAATCGGACCAACTGCGCATCTCAGCAATCGAATGTTTTCCAAAAAAATCCGCACCAACAGTGCTTAGCGTCGCCTCTTCGGCGAGTGCCTTGGCGCCATTCTCACAGTACTCTCCCAATACCGAGCGCTTATCATCTGGATCGGGCCATGCACATCCCGGACAATCAAATCCGTCCACCTTATTCATTGCATTGATTGCCTTGAATGCACGGACAGGACCCATCTC
>CAZJTO010000342.1:0-2989 GCA_964548935.1 uncultured Saprospiraceae bacterium | reverse complement strand
ATATCCTCTTCTCTCTTAGTGCTATCCTCAAATGTGATATTCTCATCAGTGATCAACATCAAGTGTTGAATCAATATTTTAGATGCCTCCTTAACTGCATCCTCAGGATGGATAGTACCATCTGTTTTAATATCGAGAGTTAGCTTCTCATAATCAGTTTTCTGACCGACACGAGTATTCTCAATTCTGTATGCCACCTTCTTAATCGGTGTATAGATCGCATCTACTGGAATTACACCGATTGGTGCATCTTTTGGTAGATTCTCATCTGCTGCTACATAACCTCTTCCCTTCGTTACGACAAACTCCATCTCGAGACTTACGAAAGGCTCCATATTACAGATAACATGATCAGGATTCATCACCTTGAACACATTAGTGAACCCCTCTATATCACCCGCTTTGAACTGTTCCTGACCAGAAACTGTCAAATAGATTTTTTCTTCTGTTGAGTCATCGTCCTCGATTAACTTCTTAAGTCTGATTTGCTTAAGGTTGAGGATTATATCGATCACATCTTCTACCACTCCTTTTATAGAAGAAAACTCATGCTCTACACCAGCTACTCTCACTGCTGAAATCGCCCAACCTTCTAAAGAAGACAGGAGCACTCTACGAATGGAATTACCAATCGTCTGACCAAAGCCCGGTTCTAAAGGTTTAAACTCAAATGATCCATCGAATTCATCTGCTTTTTGAAGAAGTATCTTATTCGGCTTTTGAAAATTTAATATGCTCATTATAGATTTAAGAGTTGATCAAAAAAAAGAATTCGAAAAACGGGCAGTATAGTATTACTTAGAATACAATTCTACGATTAGCTGCTCATTAATTTTCTCAGGGATATTCTCCCGTTGTGGCATCTCAATGAACCTTCCTTCCATTGTATCTGGATTCCACTCCAACCAGCTCCACTTCTTCACTTCTTTGTTAGAAGCAATACTGTTGCCGATAACCTCAAGACCTTGAGATTTACCTCTCACCTGTACTGCATCCCCTGGACGTAACATTACTGAAGGAATGTTAGTCAAGATTCCGTTTACACAAATGTGCTTATGAGTAACTAACTGTCGAGCAGCTCTCCGAGTAGGTGCAATACCTAATCTAAAAACCGTATTGTCAAGTCTTGCCTCCAACATCTGCAATAGGATCTCACCAGTAACACCTTTCTTGCTATTAGCTTTAGAAAATATGTTTCGAAACTGACGTTCCAATACACCATACGTGTACTTTGCTTTCTGCTTCTCCATTAACTGGAGCGCATAGTCAGACTTTTGCTTTCTTCTCCTAGATGGACCGTGCTGCCCTGGAGGATATTTCTTCTTATCGAAGACTCTACTTGGACCGTAGATTGCCTCTCCTAGTGCTCTTGCTTTTTTTGCCTTTGGGCCTGTATATCTTGCCATAGTTGATTAAAGTCTGGTGGTTCTTATACTCTTCTTCTCTTCGGTGGTCTACAACCATTGTGTGGAACAGGTGTAACATCCTTTATCCTAGTCACTTTAATGCCATTAGCATCAAGTGCTCTGATTGCAGCTTCACGCCCTCCTCCTGGGCCTTTGACATTTACTACTACAGATCTCAAGCCTGCATCGTAAGCTACTTGGGCTGCATCGTTAGCTGCCATCTGAGCCGCATAAGGAGTATTCTTCTTTGATCCTCTGAATCCCGCTTTACCAGCGCTTCCCCAAGAGATCACCTGTCCTTGCTTATTACAAAGTGAGATAATGATATTATTGAATGAAGCCTGGATGAATGCATATCCTTCCGGCTGTACCAATACCTTTCTCTTAAGCTTTTTAGATTTTGCCATTACTTAGTAGCCTTTTTCTTGTTAGCGACAGTCTTCTTCTTACCCTTACGTGTCCGGGCGTTAGTTTGAGTTCTTTGACCTCTTACTGGTAAACCTTTACGGTGTCGTACTCCTCTGACACATCCAATGTCCATCAGACGTTTGATGTTAGTTTGTACTTCACTCCTTAACTCTCCCTCTACGAGATAGTCATCCTGAAGCATCTTGGATATCACTCTGATGTTTTCATCAGACCAATCTCCTATCTTAATGTTAGGATCTACTTCAGCTCGAGTCAAGATTTCACTTGCTCTACTGCGTCCGACACCATATATATATGTCAGACCTATAAGACCTCTTTTGTTTTTAGGCAAATCGTTACCTGCAATTCTAGCCATAAGCTCTTACCCTTGTCTTTGTTTAAATCGAGGATTCTTCTTGTTTATCACGTAAAGTTTCCCTTTTCTTCTGATGATCTTACAATCAGCAGATCTCTTCTTAATAGATGCTTTTACCTTCATCTTATTTGTATCTAAAAGTTATACGTCCTCTTGTCAAATCATATGGCGACATCTCCACAGCAACCTTGTCTCCAGGAAGAATTTTTATGTAGTGCATTCTCATCTTTCCACTGATCGTAGCCGTGATAAGATGATTGTTCTCTAACCTCACTCTAAACATTGCATTTGACAATGCTTCTTCGATGATTCCGTCCTGTTTTATTAAATTCTTTTTTGCCATATAAATTTGGGAGTGCAAATATCTATTTTTTTAAGGAAATTTTCTGTAAATTTTTATTTTTCTCAATAGTTTCTTCAATGCGACCGTGGTCCGATAATATATCGGGTCCTGTTGTAGTCACGGCGATAGTGTGCTCATAGTGAGCTGAGGGCTTTCGATCCTTAGTATATATGGTCCAACCGTCCTTCGCTTGGCGCACATTTCTGACTCCCATATTAACCATAGGTTCAATCGCAATGACCAATCCTTCTTGGAGTTTTATGCCTTTGCCTTTCTTTCCATAATTAGGAACTTCGGGCTTTTCATGTAACTTCCTGCCAAGGCCATGACCTACTAATTCTCGCACAACGCTATATCCGTGCACTCTCTCATTGTAATGCTGGATGGCATGGCTTACGTCACCGAGTCGATTACCAACTCGTGCTTGATCGATACCCAGAGCAAGAGACTCTTTAG
>CAZJTO010000341.1:0-2997 GCA_964548935.1 uncultured Saprospiraceae bacterium | reverse complement strand
GAGACAATGAGCCGCTACCAGAAGGTTTGTTTTGGCTTATGTTGACAGGTGAACTACCTACTAAAGAGGATGTAAAGTGGTTGAGTGATGAGTGGGAGCGCCGAGGGGCTATACCACAGCATACATTTGACATGTTAGATGCATTGCCAGATGATACGCATCCGATGGCACAGTTTAGTGCAGCCATAGTCTCAATGGAATCTGAGAGTGTGTTTAGTCAAAGATATGCTGAGGGCAGCATGACCAAGCATGACTATTGGGATGCTACTTATGAGGATACGATGAATCTGGTTGCTAAGTTACCTCGGATTGCTGCCTATATCTATAGAAAATCATTTCATGGCAACAAGCAGATCAACCCTGATAACAGCTTAGACTGGTCAGGAAATTTTGCTCATCAGCTCGGGATCAACGATCCAAAGTTTATGAGTTTGATGAGACTATATCTCACCATTCATGCCGATCACGAAGGAGGTAATGCCTCAGCGCATACGACGCACCTCGTCGGGTCTACTTTAAGCAGTACTTATATGTCTCTTGCTGGTGGAATGAATAGTTTGGCTGGGCCACTACACGGATTAGCTAATCAAGAGGTGATCAAGTTTATATTTGAGATGTTAGAGGAGCTAGGTACTGATGATCCTTCTAAAGAACAGATTGGAGCGTTTGTGCAGAAGACTCTTGATAGCGGCAAGGTGATTCCTGGTTATGGACATGCAGTGTTGCGCCAACCGGATCCAAGATTTACCGCACAGAAGGGCTTTGCAGAACGCAACTTGCCAGACTCTAAGATTGTCAATGTAGTATGGAAGCTTTTCGAAGTAGTACCACCAATCCTAGATAGTCTCGGAAAGGTTAAGAATCCGTGGCCTAATGTTGATGCTCACTCTGGTGCTTTATTGGTGCACTTTGGTTTAAAAGAATATACTTATTACACAGTTCTATTCGGTGTGTCTCGTGCACTTGGAGTGTTGGTGTCACTATGTTGGTCGAGAGCACTTGGATTCCCGCTAGAGAGACCGAAGTCAGTAACTATGGATTGGGTTAGAGACACGATAAAGGCGAGCTAAATGACTTTTCCAGAAGATTTAAAATATACCAAGGAGCATGAGTGGGTGTCCATCAAAGATGGCGTCGCCACAATCGGGATCACTGAACATGCGCAAAGTGAGCTTGGAGAAATCGTCTATGTAGAGATCGAGACAGTAGGTGAACATGTCGCTAAGGATGAAGTCTTTGGCACTGTTGAAGCCGTTAAGACAACGTCTGATCTGTTTATGCCATTGGCGGGCAAGGTCATTGAATTCAATGATCAGCTCAATGAAGAAGAAGGCGACAATCCAGGTATTATCAATGAAGACCCTTATGGTGAGGGTTGGATTATTAAAATGGAAATATCAGATGAATCCGAGGCAGCGGATCTCTTATCTGCTAGTGATTATAAAAATTTAATTTCCTGACACACCATAATCTATCCTAGATGCATCTATGAGAGTGAAGGATATATGGTGTAAGCCATACACTACTCTCGCAGTATGCTGGGCAATAGTGATATTGGTTTTGCTTTGGACACCATCGAGTGATCTTGATGTAGATCAAGTCAGATTGCCCGAGGGTTTCGACAAGCTTATTCACCTATTCCTTTTCGCAACGTTGTACGTCCTATGCGCAAAGGCGCATAGAGAACAAAATCTAACGATCTCACGGGTGACCGTACTGATAGGTGTAATTGTTTTCTCATTATTTACTGAAGTCACACAACTATTTATATCAGAGCGATCCTTTGAGATTTTAGATATGATAGCAAATACGTCGGGCACAATAATCGCCCACGTAATTATGAATCGTATACTAAACTAGGGATTATGGATATCGCATTATCTGCGTCAGGGGTCCTCGTTGGAATAGCAGCGTTGGCACTGATCATATTAAGTTTGATTGTTGTTTTAAGAATCGTATTTGGCACCAAGGAAGGTCTGGGCGAAAAGAGCAATACTAAAGAAGGTACTAAGCAGCTCATGTCTCGGACAAAGTACCCTGAAGTCAATGTGTTCAGACACAATGGAAGTCTGTTGAGGGTTGGGCTGGCGTTTGCATTGGCGTTCTCACTGATCGCATTTAGTTGGACAACGTATGATGGCGTTTTTGTGGATCCGACTTATACTGTGGATACCGAGGACATTTTTGAGATTGAGCCGCCTAGGACTGATGTGAGGCCGCCAGAGATAAAGCCACCTCCTGCAGAACCAATCATAGTGGATGTTCCACCTGAAGAGATTCCTGATGACCAGATAGAGTATGAGCCGCCGACTATAGAGGACGATAACTTCACTTATGAAGAGGTTGAGGCGCCGGCGGCAAAGAAGAAAGTTGTTGCGCCTATTGTGCGACCACCATTGCCAGATGCTCCAGTTGACGATATTGATGAAATAATTGAAAAGTTTGTAGAAGAAATGCCTCGATTTCCAGGATGTGAGGACATGGCAGGATCTATTGATGAGCGTAAGGCTTGTTCTGACAAAAAATTATTAGAGTATCTCTACAAGAACTTGAAGTATCCAGCCATTGCTAGAGAAAATGGTGTAGAAGGTAGAGTTTATATACAGTTTGTTGTAGAGAGAGACGGATCAATTAGCGGCGCCACCATTGTTAGAGATGTAGGTGCGGGATGTGGTCAGGCGGCATTAAGAACTGTAGAGAATATGAACAACCTGCCAGCTAAATGGACACCTGGCAAGAAAAAAGGCTCAGTAGTACGTGTGTTGTACACACTACCTGTGACCTTCAAATTGCAGAATTAAGAAGTTATCCTGTGCTATGTGCAAAGGCATGTGGCACAAAATTTAAGTACCTCAAAAGTGGTAGTGCTGACATATATAATTGTTGATGCGGTTTTTACCGATATGTTTCAATCGTGTTTGTCGTATTGATCTTTTGAGTTAATTGATTTAAATAGTAATATTATGGGCGCTCAATTAGCGTACCTATTTTTTAACC
>CAZJTO010000340.1:0-3005 GCA_964548935.1 uncultured Saprospiraceae bacterium | reverse complement strand
TATTAAAAGTGTGTATTGAAGATTTCAAATATCACCTCAGGGATACAACCCTCACGAAAACACTAGGCGCTTCTCGCACGAGTGGATACTTAGAACTGTATAACAAGTCTGGTGACACCCTACTCTACAAACATCGGGATCGTCGCTTCATCATATCTAATAAGATGACTATAACAGGAATGGCGTCAGAACCATACATTGCCAACAAGATGAAGGAACTCGTCTACACTGAGGTGCTCGAAATGGCACCTGACTTTATCTATCGATATGAAGGCCCGCAAAAACAAAAAGTCAAAATGGTGGCTAAATTAATGCTCGAGACCGTTCTTGACATACCGCTTTACACATATAAGCCTGATCGAGTTAGGTTGGCTTCAACTGAGCTAACAGAAGAGAAAGAATAAGAGTTTTTTTTAATGACACGTATCGCCATATTCGCTTCAGGCCGTGGATCTAATGCATTAAAAATCTTAGATCATCTTAAGAACCAAGACAAAATCCAGGTATCAGCGATACTCTCTAACAAGCAAAAAAGTGGAATCATTGAATCTGCTCAGAAGAGGGATATCCCAAGTCTTGTTTTCAATCGTAGTGAATTTTATGATAATACCATTGTTCTTGATTATCTGAAGGAGCACGAAATCGATTATCTGATCTTGGCTGGGTTCTTATGGCTTATACCAGATCACTTAATTAGGTTTTATCCAGACAAGATTATCAATATTCATCCATCACTCTTACCTAAGTACGGTGGTAAAGGTATGTATGGTATAAATGTGCATAAGGCTGTCAAGGAGCATGGAGATCGCTACACTGGAATCACGATACATCTAGTCAACGAGCGATATGACGAGGGCAGAATCTTACTCCAATCCAAAGTCAAACTAGAGAAGTCCGATAGTCCAGAAGAAATCGCTGGCAAAGTGCTAACACTTGAGCATCATTTTTTCCCAAGAGTGGTGGCGGCATATTGTAAGTGATTATACTCTGGAGGCACTGTCACAAGAAGCCGCTTGGATTGGTACATATAATTATAGGCCATGATGCCCGGTAATCCCCCAGAATGAATCAGCAGCACTGATCTACCAGACATCTGATCATCTATCGTTAATTGATCCATTAACCACTGTATCGCCTTAGCCGTATAGATCGGATCCAATAAAACACCATACTTACTATAAAACTCATTGATCACGTTGACCGACCTACTGTCATATGCCCCAAATCGCTTGCCCCCTGAAGCATTTAAAAGTTGAATACGATCTACGTTCATATTCTTCAAGAGACTCAAGCCTTCGACATACGAGACTTCCGATTTGAACGGTGATGCTACGAAAAATTGATGCGTGTTAGGCATAGCATGATATAAACCTGCCAGCATCCCACCTGTGCCTATGGGTAATAAGATGTCTATATCTCTCTCATAAAGTGGATCGGATACAATTTCATGAGAGAGGTCCCTTAGACCAGCCATAGCATATTCAGATGTCCCACCTTCGGCTATTAGCATGTGATTAGGATAATCAGAGAGCATATGTCGGATGATACTGGAGGTCTCCTTCTGCTGATACTCTACAGGCAACACAGGTTTTAACACCATGTTCCACGACCTCAGCTTGCGGATAATCGGGTTACTTTCATCGAGTTGATAACTTCTCACGATACCAACTGAAGGAATATCAAGATGATAACATGCACAAGCTACGGCCACTAGATGATTGCTGTTCGCACCGCCATATGTAATGATCCCACTATATTCATTTGCCCCGTAGTGATCGAGGTGACCTTGAAGTTTCCGCCATTTGTTGCCATTAATCCACGGATGAATCAAGTCATCCCGTTTTATCAATAGTTTGACCCGCTTATTTAGGAAGTTAGAATCGAGAAGCTGTATTGGTGTAGGTAATTTAAGACTATCAAGAAGAGACATCAATACTTGATTATACCTAGTCTTTTGGAGAGTACTCTATATCCATTGGGATCGATAAGGGAATACTGATAGTTCCCTTTAGGTAAAAAGGATAAGTCTGCTGAATATGATGCGTTTCCATTCACATAAAATGTCTGAGTCCAAATCTTAGTCCCTAAGATGGAATACAACTCCAATTTGTATGCCCCCTCATTAAACCCAAAAAATTGCACACCGACATCACCATAAGAAATTGTGGGAAATACCACGAATTGTTCTTTCATTGATGAATCATAGACTGGAACATCGCTGTCCTTGGATTTATATAAGATAGATTTAGTTTCACCTTCAGATGATATTTCTAATACGGCCAAGACTTGATCACTTACTGGATCTACAAATACTTGGTAGCGATCCTGCCGGAAGAGTCTATCGAGCAATCCGACATCCACACCCTCAGGAATATCCCCTTTGACATAGCTCTTATTGATCGTGATAATATTACTTATGGCATCTATCACCAATGAAGGCAAATAAAGGGTCCCATGTCTATGATCTGTGACAGAATAAGATTCTATATAGTCAATTGACGACCCTTCGATACCTTCTACTGACAAGTTTACTTTTAGATCTATTCTTTTTGATTCCTCATCGTGATTTAACAGCTTGAAAGGAGATTGGGGACTTTGATACTTCTTTATAAATGTAATGTCATCTTTAACCAACCTCTCACCAATTAAAGTAACGGCGCTACTATTGCGTTTGACATATAGCTCATGATCAATAGAGTTGCTGATTACGGCATCCGCTGCTGTCAGAGCTTCAGGCGTATCATATCTTTCTGCTAACTCCTCAGATACAAATTCGTAATTGAAAGGTGATCTAAGTTGATTCATTAACCATCGACTCGACTCATTCTGAATTTTATAGGATGGTGAATCGTCATATTGATACAATACAGAAGACTCTTCCTGGTTGTAAAGGAATAGAGGAGACAACTGGCAAAAGGCAGCAATCTGGAGAGTTAGGAATAGTAATATCAGATAGTATCTCATCTATCAAAAACAGGTATTGATTGACGGTGCTTGCTTAATAA
>CAZJTO010000339.1:0-3019 GCA_964548935.1 uncultured Saprospiraceae bacterium | reverse complement strand
TATAGACCAAGCTAGAGCGAATAATCCAAACTATCAACAGACTAGTACGGTTAAAAACCTACTTATTTTATTCATCGCAGGACTACCTGTAGGAATTGCAATGATCTATTTCATGACTCAGACATAAAGGATTTAGCATCTATACTTTATATTTAGAAACTGTACAATAAAATAGTAGAAAATATAAGTAGATCAAAATGCAAATAACGACCACAGAATCCATCCCCGGCACCGAAGTAGTACAGATATTAGGTATCGCTCGGGGGAGCACCGTCCGAGCTCGAAATATCGGGCGAGATATCTTTGCTGGCCTCAAGAACATCGTAGGCGGAGAGATATCAGAATATACACGCCTCCAGGCAGAGTCACGTGAGCAAGCTATCCAAAGGATGATTCAAGATGCTGACAGACTCGGTGCTGATGCCATCATTAATGTCAGATTGACTACTGCCATGATCATGCAAGGCACGGCTGAGATCTTAGCCTATGGCACCGCAGTCAAACTTAAATAATTCGGATTCTTATGTTTACAGCAATCAGTGTTCTTTATGTCCTATTCTGGGCGTCACTCCTAGTGATCCTGATCTACTTGGCTATTAAGAGAAGTGAAGCCAAGAAAACTGAAGATTTTGAGAAGCGTGATAATTGATCCCCTTTCCACAGCACAGTATAATACCGCCCAGTCATGAATGGTTCTGAAATTATCTCGTTGCGCCATCAACTCCACGCTCATCCAGAGCTTTCTAATGAAGAGTATAAGACCGCTCAAATCATTACCGACTATATAAGCCAATATAATCCGTCACGTATAATTGAAGGTGTTGGCGGAGCTGGGGTAGCAGTGGTATACTCATATACCAACCCGGGTAAGACGGTACTCATACGATGCGAACTCGACGCCCTAGCCATACAAGAACAAAACGATATGAGCTATCGCTCAACATATGATGGCGTATCTCATAAGTGCGGACACGATGGACATATGGCGATCGTCAGCAGCTTAGCAGCGTGGTTAGATAGTGGGGCTATTAACTCTGGCAAAGTGATTCTGCTCTATCAACCTGCTGAGGAGAATGGCCAAGGAGCGGAGCGAGTGCTCCATGACGATCGATTTATTGGACTTCAACCCGATTACGTCTTTGCCCTCCACAATCTACCTAAGGAGCCCATGCACCAGATCTTGTTGATGACGAAGGGATTCTCAGCAGAGGTACAAAGTGTAATCATCCGACTTACGGGCAAGGAGTCGCATGCCGCCGAACCTGAAAATGGCATCAATCCGACCCTCGCCATCTCCCAAATAGCTACAGAGCTTGCCAAGCTTGGTGTGCCTACACCTGAAGACAAGTCCTTTGCTGTACTCACTCCTGTACATATTAATATGGGCCAACCTTCATACGGCATCTCTCCTGGCAAAGGCGAAATGCATTATACGATACGGACTTGGAATAAAAGCGAGATGCAACAGCTCAAGTCGCGAATCTTGAAGGTTGTTAATGAGATATCTAATACTTCTAAGCTACAATACGACGTGGAATGGTTAGAATACTTTCCTGCCAGCATCAATGATCATGCTAGCAATGAAATCGTTAGGCAAGCAGCCCTAGACAGCAAGCTTAAGATCACCGAAAAGAACTATCCATTTAAGTTTGGCGAGGACTTTGGGTGGTACTCAGCTCATTATAAAACGTCCATCTTTGGATTAGGAGCAGGGATTGACACGCCCGCCTTACATAATGCGGATTATGACTTTCCCGATGAGCTGATCGCTACCGGGTTAGCAATGTTTAAGGCGATCATCTCGAATATCCTAGACTATTGATGATATACCAACTCTATACGGATTGAAATGAGATCCGGTGCAACTGATATCTAACAACAGGCATCGGGAATACAGATAGTCTACAGAATCTACCCTGACTCAGTAATATGTCGCCTTTGACACATTGATTAAACTTACTTTACTCTGTCGCCTACTTATCACTGAGAATTCTCCACCATACCTTTTCGTCGTTTTTATGCTAAGTTCTTGTCATTAGAGCTCATATTGAGCCCAAAAAATGTGGACCCTACAATTCGTCTACGTCTAAGCACCGTAACCTTGTAACAAACCTTTTAAGAGCAAACGAAATGAAAAATTTAATCACCCTTATCCTCGCAATCCTTGTTTCTGGAGTAGCATTCGGCCATGATGTCGAATTGAGATTTACAGAAAACAGAGTAGAAGGCGATCTCTTATTCATAGATATTGACATTAAAGCAACTGACTACGATTTCAACTTAGCTGATCACAGTATTAGAGCATACTACGATCACGCAGCCCTTGAGTTAATCGACATCACAAGCCAACTTCCAGAAGCTAAGTACAGCAGCCCAGCTATCGAGCAGATGTTCACAGACGGACAAGATGTTCAACTCGGTGTTCTTCCTTTTGAAGACCACATGGGATTCATTAACATGAGTGTACAACTTGATGACAGTCAGCAAGGTGGTGTAGACATCACTACTGAGTGGACAACAGTACACACAGCAACATTTAAGATCATCGACGACAGCAAAACAGCACACATCGTATGGGCTAACGAAGCTAAGACATCAGAATTCGCAACAGCATTCGTAGAAGTAGCTGAGTGGGTTAATGCTGATGAGATCATCGCAAAAAGAGCATTTGACTTAAGAAACTTCGAAGAAGACATCGACAGAGCAGTAGAGGAAGAAGTGGCATTTGAAGTGAAGATAGGACCTAACCCTACGAGCAGTGTCGCTAACATCTATCAAGACATGGATGGCGCATTATTAAGCGTGATCAACTTGAGAGGAAGTGTAGTTATCGAGCAATCACTACAGCAAGGCACAACAACAGTAAATGTTGAAGGCTTGAGCAGTGGCAGCTACATATTCTTAGTGACACAAGGGACTGAGAGTCACGCAGAGCAAGTGATGATCACAGACTAATCAATCCAGAAAAAAAGAAAGAGTTTATAGTTAACAATTGGTATTTCGGTTGGGGAACCGAACT
>CAZJTO010000338.1:0-3024 GCA_964548935.1 uncultured Saprospiraceae bacterium | reverse complement strand
ATATGGTTGAAGCTGGCATGCCAGAATATGAGGCGATCAAGAGCGCTACTGTCGAGGCCTCCAAACTCCTTCGGGTCTTTGATCAGTATGGTACACTCGTGCCAGGAAAGATGGCGGATATCGTGGCCGTAAAAGGCGATCCGCTTGCTGACATCACAGTGTTACAGGATGTGTCCTTCGTGATGAAAGATGGGGTAGTTTATAAGGACAAGTAGCAGGTATAACTTTGCGTCTTGGCGGCTTTGAAATAGATTAACTGCAAGTGCGCTAATATCTTTAAAAGCATTAGACTTTTTAGTTGTATCTTACGTTAGGTAAGACGTCTTGGAATAAAAGCAAAATAGTGTTATGCGGTATACCTCATTATGTGTGTTCTTGTTGACAAGTTTATTGTGTATGGCGCAGCAGGAGATCTCATTCGAAGAGCTTCATGAAACCTACGATACCACAGCTAATCATGAATTTCTTCACTACGTCTACAAGAATCTCACTTTCCCTGATGAGTATGGTCAGAAAGATACTGTAAGGAGTCTCACGATCACTTACTCCGACGATAGGTATAAAGTTCAACTTCATGGAAATACGGGATCGGAGATTGATGCATATTTGGAAACAATGATTGATTCTGCCACTCAATACTTGATTGCACCAGATAAAGATTTCTCAACTTCCCTTGAAATTCGGTATAAGTATATAATTGGCAACGACAAAGTGGAAAATGATAGGAAGGATGGTCAGATTGTAATAACCAGATTTGAGCCAATTAGCTGCGGACCTGCTCCCAGATGAATAAAATCTTTATCCCATTTTTGCTATAATTCAAGCGCATAATCTTGTCATGATATATCTTCGCTGTGGAATCATGAAATAATAATCTTATGGATAATACTACAGATCTAAAAACCTTAGTCAGAGACAAATACGCAGAGATAGCCAAAGGCGATAAGGCCGTTATCCAAGCGTCATGTTGTGGCGCTACTAATTCGAGCCAAGAAGTTTATAATATCATGTCCGATGAGTATCAGATGGACGGATATAAAGAAGAAGCAGACTTAGGTTTGGGATGTGGCCTTCCTACGCAGTTTGCCATGATCCAAGAGGGTGATACAGTAGTAGATCTGGGTTCTGGTGCGGGCAATGATTGCTTTGTAGCTAGGCATGAGGCTGGGGCAACGGGCAAAGTGATAGGTATAGACTTCACACCTGAGATGGTTAACCTCGCTCGGAAAAATGCTGCTGTAAATGGCTTTAACAATGTAGAATTTAGACAGGGCGACATCGAGGACATGCCGATAATAGAAGGAACTGTAGATGTGGTTGTCAGCAATTGTGTACTCAATCTACTTCCCACTAAAGACAAGATCTTTCATGAGATACACAGGGTGCTAAAGTCTGGAGGACACTTCAGCATTTCAGATATTGTACTTGAGGGAGACCTGCCAACAGAGCTCACGCAAGCTGCAGAGATGTATGCCGGATGCGTATCAGGAGCTATTCAAAAATCAGCGTACCTATCAAGAATAGAGGAAGCCGGTTTCACCGAAGTGACTATCCAGAAAGAGAAAGCCATCATTATCCCTGACGACATCCTACAAGACTATATGAATCAGGATGAAATCGAACGATTTAAGAGCGGCGCTACAGGGATCTTTAGTATCACGGTTTTTGGCAAGAAAGCTGGTGAGAAAAGCATTGCATTTCCAATCATCGAAGGAGTTGCGGTCTGTACACCAGATGGTGGATGTTGTTAAGAGTTGATCCGTCTCATAATTACATCAATTAGCTAAACCTTTCTTAAGAGGAACTAAGTATAGCCTTTCATCCTTTGATTGACTAGATGGATAAGTTAGATAAGGGTAGTGCAATAACTATGATGAATGAGCTTAGTGCTCAGTCAAAGGCTTTTGTGTTTTTTGTGGATTTTGATCAGCAAGAGATCATAATCTCACAGAACCCAGTGGAGGATCAGGTATACTTTAATTTTTTAGGGTATAAAAATGAGCCGATCTCTCCGATGCCATCCGCACCAGAGCACTTCTTAGACCACTACCCGATCTCATATGAAGATTATAAGTTTGCATTTGATCAGGTGATGATGCATCTGAAGAGAGGAGACAGTTATCTCGTCAACCTGGCATTTCCGACGCTCATTAGGACTAATCTCAGCATGGAGGATATTTTCTTGAGGGCTGAGGCAAAATTTAAAGGATATATACCTGGTGAATTTGTGTTCTTCTCGCCAGAGAGATTCGTGGATATTATAGATGGTCATGTTTCTACATATCCAATGAAAGGAACCATTGATGCTGCAATACCGAATGCAGCAGATCGAGTTTTGAGTGACCCAAAAGAGCTGGCAGAGCATAGCACGGTAGTTGACCTATTGCGCAATGATCTGAGTCAAGTATGTACCCAAGTACAGGTGCAACAATTTAGATACATAGATCGTGTCATCAGTCAGGACAAAGAGTTGCTACAGGTCAGCAGTAAGATTACAGGTCAGCTTACAGCATCGCTTCATGGTCATCTTGGAGATGTATTGTTTCGGATGCTGCCAGCGGGCAGTATATCCGGAGCTCCAAAGCGTAAGACAGTGGACATCATTAAGTCTGTAGAGTCAGTGCCCCGCCGATATTATACGGGGGTGTGTGGTTATTTTGATGGTGCTGATCTACGCACTGGGGTGATGATCAGGATGATACAGCCAGATGATTATAATAACCTGTACTATTACAGTGGTGGAGGGATTACGGCCCAGAGTAATCCAAGATCTGAATATCAAGAACTAATCGATAAAGTCTATGTCCCGATTGCTCGAGACCATCAAGATTGCAGACGGACGGATCTGCAACATAGCCTATCATAATCGTAGGCTGAACCGATCGAGAGCAGCGCACTATACTGTCGCAGATCCGATCGACTTAAGGGATCATATAACTGTACCCCTGGACAAGCCGAATGGAGTCTACAAGTGTCGAGTCCTATATCAAAGTGATATCCAACAGATAGAATATCATGAGTATC
>CAZJTO010000337.1:0-3041 GCA_964548935.1 uncultured Saprospiraceae bacterium | reverse complement strand
GCTCTCACAGCCTCTAACTCCGAGGACCAATCAGGTTGCATCAGAGATAAACCCAGTCTGTGACTTGTCTTTGTGCTGATAAAGATGACCACGGAACTATCATAAACGTATGCCCCGCCATCAACTATCTTCTTGTCAAATCCCAAGGAACCATAAAAGCTTAAGGATTCAGAGAAATTAAGCGCTACTGTATTAATGATTGTCATCTTAATGTGTACAATGGACTTGTTACTTACTAAAATAAAAATAGCAGCGCACAAAAGTACGCTGCTATAAAACTTTCTAATTATCTCTTTATCTACTGCTTAACAAATCTCTCGATTTGTTTAGTAGTCTGCCCTCTCATAACCAAGAGATACATTCCGCTTGGAAGATCGGACACATCGATCCGTATGCTGTTGTTCTGTTTAGTTAATGATTGACTGTACCGCTTGATCAGATCTCCATGAATACTATGGATCTCCATCTCTGCAACATTAAGTCGTGTGACTTCATTGACTTGTACCATTATAAATTGTGTTGCTGGGTTACCATGTATTTCCCAATCTGGCAGGACATTTGTCTCTAAATCATCTCCACACGGTGACGCTGAATTCACCGTCCAATCGGTCCCAAGGTCACCAGAACCGTCATATGACAAGCTGACTTCTCCGACAAAACTATTAGCAACGGTATTATCTGACCATATACCAGCTTCGATAGCTACGTTCGCTCGTGTATGGTTGATCGAACCCCATTCTACATAATCAATTATTGCATTTGCAGATTCAAAAGAATCAACAGTATACAATGCGAGTTCTCCATCGATACCATCAATTTCTATTTCCTCCATTTCGACCGTGATGAATTCACCAGATTCAATTACAAAGTCATCAGTACAATCAAAAGCTAACTCGCCAATACGTTCATATATCGCGGATTGACACAACCAATAATCTGAGACATCAACAGGGCCCTCACCAATATTTCTGATTTCTACAAAGCTCTCATTGATCTCATTCAATACGGCTATGCCTTCTCCCTCATTACAACCCATACCTGTGTTACGTTTGTTAACGGTAATGGCATTAGACACATCGACACATCCTTCGATCATATCAACCCTTAAACCTTGAGCGATCATGTCAGTTGGAGCGCTAAATGTTACACTGAATATAAAATTCTGTGAAGTATCCGCATTAAAATCAAAAGTTGTAATATCCTCAATTATGGCAATAACAATCGAGTCAATATCAGTAACAAGCCATAAAGTACTATCACCAAAATTATTGGATCGTGTGATATTAGATACAAAGTCTGGATTGTTATCAATACAAAACTCAAATGGCCCACCTGATATCTCCCCTCCGATTACAACATTTTTAGAGACCATAATCGAGTCGCTTAAATCATAACAACCCATAAGATCAAAGATGGAAGAAGAAATATCTAAGCCAACAAGGTCATCCTCAAAACTCACATTATAGATGAGACAAGTTCCTACGCCTAAAACTTCAAAATCAACAGAATCAATATCATTTGGTATATCAATTATATTCCCTTGCTCGTCGGTTATCACCCAAGAATCATTTGGCCCACTCGACTCTGACACTGATATTCCTACAGGAAAGTCACTCTCCCCATCTATACAAAATGCCATGTCGTCTCCAACTAAAATGCCACCATCGGGACTTGATCTATCCACCACGATCGTATTAGACAGGTCAAAACAACCTTCAAAATCGACACGATTATCTCCTATCCTTACCCTAGTACTAGTATCTATATAAGATATTACACTAATGAAGTGATCCCCAGGAGGTAAAGCGTCAAAGTCTATTTCGCTAATATCATCAGGAAGTCCTACAATAAATCCACTGAGATCGTTAATAAACAATTGGATATTGGGCCCAACTGTATCATTAATAATTAGTTCAGGAATAATGTCAGCTATACCATCCGTACAAAAATCAAACCCTAACCCTTCTATCGTTCCTCCATTTACACCCAAGTGATTTACCGTAATCGAATTAGACAAGTCGAAATCTCCACTTAACCCAATCAGTGGCAGTCCAAATCCTAAACCACTTATGCCACCATTAGAGCTTAGATGCCATACGCGAGATACTCCCTCTCCAAATTCTTCAAAATCAAATGGCGGATCTCCTGGCAATTCGGTAATGATGTTTTGATCATCAGTGATAATCCACACACTACTCATCCCGATATTCCCTGTCAAGGTAAAATCTATTTCATCAGCTATGCCGTCTCCCGCACAAAGTGGTGCGGCAACATCATCAGCTCCTACTGTTGCTATCACACCGCCATTAGATGTAACCACAATTGTATCACATACCTCACCAGAATTCTGGCTTAACACAGTAACGCTATTAGAGACATCAAAGCAGCCTGAAATGTCATCGACTACACTACCATTCTGAAATCCAACTAAACTATCCTCACTACTGAGATTGAAAATTCTATACTCGCCGGTAGCGAATATGTCAAAATCAAATGTTGTAATCTCCTCTGGAAGAGCAACGATGTTGGATGCAGTATCAGTAATTACCCACTGATTCATTGCTCCAACATTATCGCCTAACATGAGATTAGGAACTTGGTCCGTCAATCCATCCTCAACGCAAAATGAGAAAGGACCACCAGATATATTTCCTCCGTTTACAACAGTCTTAAATGCAGTGATCGTGTTAGATAGTTCAAAATCGCCTTGGATCCCTGTGATCAAGGAATCTATTCCTACTCCACTGATTACCCCGTTGAAGCTTAAGTTCATTATGAGACAGGTATCAAAGACTAAGCTGTCTAACTCAAATGGAGGTGCCGTAGGCAGATCTAAAATAACTCCAGCAACATCGGTAATTAACCAGATTGAACTATCTCCTTCAGCACCGATCAAGTCTACCTCTAAAAGATCCGATATCCCATCTCCTGAACAAGTATTGATCACGACCAAACTATCTCCCGCAATAGATAATTGACCACCAACGACACTTGCTGTCATCGTGTCCATATCCATCGTCATCGTATCCATATCCATCATC
>CAZJTO010000336.1:0-3057 GCA_964548935.1 uncultured Saprospiraceae bacterium | reverse complement strand
ACATTTTTACACTTTTGCATGGCGTCTACCATAGATTTTAGGCAGATCATGTCGATATAAGCATCTGCAAGGTCGGTCATGTGGATCTGTGTCTTGAGGAATGCCTGATAGGGATCGACCTTCCTGCCAAGGTATTTACGCATACGCTCGCTGAGATTGATCAATATCTTATCATATCGATACTTAAATGCGCGGGTTATAAAGTCTATTGACATCAGATGCCCTTGATCGACATTATTCTTGTCGATCACATTGTTTTCCTTGATTTTATGTTTTGCCTTGCGAAGCAAAAAGGAGATCACCGCTCTGAAACCCTCATCATGAAAGTTCTGCTTGAACTCGGTCAGTAAGCCTTTGGCTACTAATTGCATGAGTACGACATTGTCCCCTTCAAATGTGGTAAATATGTCGCTGTCTGCCTTAATCTGTCCAATCTGATTTTCAGATAAGTAACCCTTGCCACCACAGGCTTCTCTGCACATCTGTATGGTATGAGTAGCGTGCCAAGAGGCTTTGGATTTGAGTCCTGCTGCTAGTGTTTCGATCTTACGGGTATCAACATCATCAGACGTTGTATACATCTCTGTCAAATCTCTCAGTGCAAAATGATACGCATAAGTCTTAGCTATTGCTGGAATTATGCGGTCCTGGTGGGTCGGATAATCCATGATTAAGGTCTCCTTCTGACCAGATTTGCCAGCGAACTGCCTACGGCGCAGAGCATATTTAGTCGCAATCGTAAGGGCCCTCTTAGCACAGTTGTTAGAGGCTGCGCCTACGCTTATCCTACCAGTCACTAGCGCACCTAGCATGGTAAAGAATCTCTTGGCATCATTTTTTATGGGGCTTGTATACTGCCCATCTGCATCGATAGAACCGTACTTGTTCAGCAAATTTTCAGCTGGCACACGTACGTTATTAAACCATATTCGACCATTGTCTACGCCATTTAGACCTATCTTATATCCGCAGTCTTCTACTTTTATACCATCTAGTAGTTGATCTTTTTTACGCAGCGGCACGAGCACACAGTGGACACCATAATTGACACCGTCAACGATCAACTGGGCAAATACTGCAGCCATCTCAGAGTGGAGTGCATTTCCTATATATTCTTTGCCTGCTTCAAAACTTGGAGAGTGGACGATAATTTCTTTTGTCGCATGATCATACGTGGCGGTGGTCAGTAACTCACGCACGTTGGAGCCATGTCCAGTTTCAGTCATGGCAAAGCATCCTAAGAGCTCTGCACGGTGCATGGCTTCTACATACTTTTTATGATGTGACTCCGTACCTAGAGAATAAACGGCTCCACCAAAAAGCCCAAACTGTACACCAAACTTAACCATGAGGCTCAGATCGCCATAAGCCAACATTTCGAAGACAACAATATGGTCTCCCCGACGGTCTCCACCTCCAAATCTCTTGGGGAATGAGAACGCACTGACGCCTTGCTCGGCGAGAGCTTTCACTTGTTTTAGAACTTTCAGCCGATAGATATCTTTATCAGGCTCCGCATCTTGGTTGAATAGGGGATCGGTGAGCAAGATTCTCATCCTATTTCTTAGATCAGCATAGGGTGCATCAAGTACATCAGACAACCCTTCTACGATAGATTTGATGCGGCTGTCATGCACATCTCTATCCTCGGAGAGTTGCTCGATAAGTAGATGTTCACTGCATGGATTGTCTATGCCGAGTTCTTCGCTAACTCTTGTTAAGGCAGACTTAGTCCGTGTAGCTTGCTCCGAGTCATTTTTTAGCATACCACTGCTTTTAGCTATCGCCATCCCCAGACTTACTAGGTCGCATTTTTGACCATGTTCTATCTGGTCCGCTTGAGCACGTATCGCTTTTAGCCAGCTCTTAAACACCTGTTCAGATGGCGGTGTCTTCGGGTCGGTGTGAGAGATCAAGTATTCCTTATCCTCGTCGCTAAGGAATTCTATGGTGTCAATGGTCTTATGTATTAGTTTGATCTCAGAAGGACTTAGTACGCTATCTGACCAGCCTACATAGAATAGCGGCAACATACTTAGCACCCCAGGTGAGAAATGACTTGATTTTACTGCAGAACTCATATCTTGCTTTTTCTTATTGTACAACAACAAAATCGACAAAATAGATTTACATGGCTGGAGGATTAACAGGTAAGGTCGCAATTATCACTGGAGGAACAAGAGGTATCGGCAAGGGTATCGTAGAAAGATTTATGAAGGAAGGAGCACAAGTGGTGTTTTCTTATCGCTCCTCTGAAGAGAAAGCTAATCTGATTATCAAGGAGTTAGGAGGGAAGGATATCGTCGCCGTAAAATCGGACGCCAGCAAAATGGAAGACGCTCAAGAACTCATCAAAGTGGCTACAGATACCTTTGGTAGAATTGACATCTTGATTAATAATGCAGGAATTACCAAGGATAATCTGATGCTGCGGATGACCGAAGAGCAATGGGATGATGTCATCAACGTAAACCTCAAGTCCGTTTTTAATCTAACCAAATCTGCCTTGCGCACGATGCTCAAACAGCGATCTGGCTCTATAATCAATATGAGCTCTGTCGTAGGAGTCTTTGGCAATGCAGGTCAGGCTAACTATGCTGCTTCAAAGGCCGGGGTGATAGGTTTCACTAAGTCCATTGCCAAAGAGGTAGGGTCAAGAGGGATTCGCTGCAATGCGATCACGCCAGGATTTATAGAGACAGAGATGACGGCTGAATTATCTGAGGATGTCAAGAACAACTATAGTGCTAATATTCCTTTGGGATCATTTGGTTCTGTGGATGATGTGGCAGAGGCTTGTCTGTTTCTAGGAGGTGATGGCTCGACATATCTTACAGGGCAAGTACTCAGTGTATGTGGAGGACTGAATGTCTAGTCGAGCACCCAGATGAGGTCAAGAAAAGTATAGATAAAGAGGGTCAGGAAGACGATCGAAAACAGATTGAGCCATAGCCCGGTTTTGCTCATATCCTTAATCTTGAGGAGGCCAGCACCGAATACTACTGCATTAGGGGGTGTAGCTACGGGTAGCATAAATGCACATGACGCAGCGACGGT
>CAZJTO010000335.1:0-3061 GCA_964548935.1 uncultured Saprospiraceae bacterium | reverse complement strand
GCTCAACAAGAGCTCTAATGACAAGAACTTAGCATAAAAGGCCTCATTTCAGGCAAGGGTATTTGTTTAATGCTAAGTAGGCGACAGTACAATAATGCATGAGCCTATTCTGATTTTTGCCTCAAAGTTCACTTATAGATAAGAATTGTAGCAATTCTGTAGAGATATGGCTTTGACTTATTGATTGGACCTTAGCTTGTGTCTGCACATGTTGTTAGCCGAAAACGTTGACTGATATCCAATTAGAATGAATAGGGATTGTAGAATGCAGTTCTACAATATCGGCAATTCAAGTATTTGTAATAATGTTCTAATATCTTGTCAATCTGCCGAGCACGTCAGAATACTTCTCCTATCGCTGCATTGACAAAAGGTCTGATTGATTTTTAATGAGTTGAGAGAGTCCATTATATCGAGATAAGCACCAGCCGTATCTTATGTTGCTAATTACGTACTTAATTAATAACTTGTATTTATGAAAGTGGTGAATTACACAGAACTAAGACTAAACCTCAAGCACTGGTTAAACTCTGTGATTGATGATGTAGAAGAAGTTATCATAAAGCGGAAAGACCAGAAAGACCTTGTGCTTATTTCTCTCGAAGAATACAACTCATTAGTTGAGACAAACTACTTGTTGACTGGCAAGAATCGAGAAGTCCTATTGGAGTCAATCTCTGATGTTCAAAAAGGAAATAAAGAAGTCCATGAATTAATAGATGAATGAAATTAGCTTGGTCTATTAGAGCTTGGAATGATTATTTGTATTGGCAGAAGACAGACACTAAGAAGCTAAAGAGGATAAATACACTTATCAAAGAAACCCTGAGGAGTCCTTCTGAAGGAATAGGTAATCCAGAGCAGCTCAAGCATGAGTTGCGAGGATATTGGTCCAGACGGATTGATAAAGAACATCGGTTAGTCTATAGTTATAGCGAAGAGGAATTGCTCGTAGTCGCTTGTAGGTATCATTATGCTTAGCTTTCATTCCGCCGCCTGAAAAGTGCCTTTTCAGGTTTCTATCAATAAATAATCTAAGAGTAGGAAACTGTGTTTCTGATTTATATCCCCTAATAAGGAAGAATAGGCTTTGTAGAACTGCGTTCTACAATAGCCTTAAAACTTGAGGCTATATTGACACCTCAAGCTGGTATGTTAGAAGATTTCTCCATCGTCAAAATGACAAAACTCTTTAACGAGAGGTGGGCAATCGACCATTCCCAATCCGCCACCTGTTCCTTACCCCAAAAATGGATATCTATAATCACTCGGTGGCGCAAAGTTTTCCTTAATCGTGCGTGGTGACACCCAGCGATAGAGATTGAGGATGCTGCCGGCCTTGTCATTAGTACCGGAGCCTCTGGCTCCGCCAAACGGCTGTTGACCTACGACTGCTCCTGTTGGCTTGTCATTGATGTAGAAGTTGCCAGCTGCATTTCTCAGTGCGGTACGTGCCTCTATGACTGCGGCTCGATCCGATGCGAAGATTGATCCTGTCAAAGCGTATGGAGAGGTTTCATCCACTATGCTAAGGATATCAGAGAAGTCCTTGTCATCATATACATGGATAGATAACACTGGCCCAAATATCTCCTCACACATCGTCGTATACTTGGGATCATCTACTTGCACCACAGTTGGCTCGATGAAGTATCCCTCCGTCTTATCATATCCGCCACCGATGAGGATGTCGGCACCTTTGTCTTTCTTGATTTGGTCGATATACGCGGCTATCTTATCAAAGGCAGGCTCATCTATTACTGCCGAGATGAAATTGGAAAAATCCTCGGTCGATCCCATCTTGAATGAAGAGACCTGATCGAGCATTTCTGCCTTAACTGCTGGCCATAGCGATTTAGGTATGTAGGCTCTTGACGCTGCCGAGCATTTCTGCCCTTGGAATTCAAATGCACCACGTGCTAAAGCCGTCGCCACTTGACCAGCGTTAGCGGACTCATGTACCATAACGAAGTCCTTACCGCCAGTCTCACCGACGATGCGAGGATATGAGCGATAGGTGTCTATGTTGGTTCCTATGGTTTTCCACAAATGTCTGAATACGCCCGTGCTACCCGTAAAGTGCAACCCAGCAAAATCCCTATGATTAAAGACGATATCTCCAGTTGTAGGCCCATCGGTATAGATGAGATTAATGACCCCGTCAGGCAGTCCTGCTTCTCTGAATATGTTCATTACGGCGATGGCAGAATATATCTGCGACTCCGCCGGCTTCCACACAACCGTATTACCCAACATGGCGGGACATGCCGGCAGATTGCCAGCTATCGCCGTAAAGTTGAATGGCGTAATGGCAAATACAAACCCCTCCAAGGGACGATACTCCAGGAGGTTCCAGATGTTCTTGGAACTATTAGGCTGTTGCGCATAGACTTCTTGCATATACTGCACATTGAACCGCAGGAAGTCTGCGAACTCAGCCACTGCATCGATCTCTGCTTGATAGACGGTTTTAGACTGCGCTAACATGGTCGTAGCACTCATATAGGCACGTCGGGGTCCAGAGATGAGATCTGCCGCCTTGAGGAATATCGCAGCTCTATCTTGCCATGGCATGGCCTCCCAAGCTGGCTTAGCCTTGAGGGCTTCATCTATCGCAAGCTTGACATGCTGTTCATCTCCATAGTTATAGTAACCCAGAGTGTGATTGATGTCATGAGGCGCGGCCATCCTACGCTTATCTACTGTGACCAGTTCTTGTCCACCGATCACCATTGGCACGTCAATCTCTTGTGACTTTAACTCCTTGATGGCTGCTAATACAGCTTCCTTTTCGGGACTGCCAGGTCGGTAGTCTTGGATAGGCTCATTCTGAGGAGTAGGGATGCGATATACGGAGTTAGACATGCGAATATTTTTTTATGTTAACAAGGTGCGAAGATATTGGTTGCTGCCATATCTATGAGTTTTCTTTCAGACAATTTTATGATGCATGATTTAGTCGTATCTTTTGTCTGGAAATTATGAGTATCAGATTAATACAATTATCGGTCAGTATCGCATTGTGTATACTATACGGTGTATCAGTTTGTGCTCAGCAAGA
>CAZJTO010000334.1:0-3063 GCA_964548935.1 uncultured Saprospiraceae bacterium | reverse complement strand
ATGTATTTAAGAATAAGTTTACTCAATATTTTCTTGCTTATAACGGGCTTAGAATCTTTCGGCCAAATCGAATTGGTCCCCATTATTGACCAGTCTAAATCTTCAGAGGAAGAATACTATATCAATAGCGTTGTCCACAAGAGTATACTCAGCTCTAAGCACAGTTCGTTCCTAAGTTCACTACCATTCATTGATCAACAAGAGCATATCTTATTTAAACGGTTAGACATTAACACGTACAACGGGTATACTTCAGACTCTCCTCGTGACATCCTCCACTATACGGCATTTAAGAAGGGGGAGTACATCATCAACCTAACGGTGGCAGATCAGATTGTTATAAGGCACTCTTCTGATAGAGGCAATTTTTCATATCTACCAGATGATGTAGGACTCTTGAATCAAATTGCCGACAAGCCCGAGACAAGTGACCAACTATGTGGTTTACAGACGACGGATACATATAGTCCGCCTAGCAGAACCTTTAAATCAGGCACAGCCCTTCCCCCAGTAGGGGTATATCTCGAAATTGATCATTATACCTATCTCGATTTTGATGGTGACGTTGAGGCAATCACAGAATGGATCGAAATTCTATTTGCAGAGGTGGCAGCTATTTATGCAATGGATGGAATTACACTTGTTATTTCTGAGATATTTATCTGGGAAGAAGACGATATTTATGATTCCAATTTCTTTAACCCTAACTTCGCTACGTTTACGGACCGAATGGCCAATCAAGGATTTAACGGTCACATTGCTCAACTCATTACGACTAGACAATATGGGAGTGGACTAGCCTACCTCAGCACACCCTGTAACATGCTTACAGATAGCACATCACTACCTATAGGGGCCACTCCACGTTTAGAAAAGACTACCATTTATACTGGTTCTTTCGACTATAACCGATATGTGCTCTCCCACGAGATCGGTCACACGCTGGGGAGCCATCATTCGCATGATTGTGTCTGGGGCCCTCATAATAATACCGCAATAGATAATTGTTCAAATGAAGGATGTAATGGAGCCCCCCCTGTTAATGGTGGAACGATTATGAGTTATTGTAATTTCACCGCTCATGGAATCAACTTCGCCAATGGTTTGGGAGATGAACCAGCACAGAGAATAAAGGATATTATTGCCAGTACTCTCTGTCTCGCTCCAGAGCCCATATGTAATGTAGAAACTGGCTGTGATGATGGCGACCCATGTACTTACAATGACTTATATGACGACGACTGTAATTGCCAAGGGATACTACTTGACTCTGACGAAAATGGGGTATGTGATATCATCGATTCCTGTCTTGAAAATGAGCAGATCGTGTCAATAATATCAACCGATACAGTAATCGCAGTAGAAGAGTCTATTACTGCTCATGGGCTACTAAATGCTAATAGTGATATCATTTTTTCTGCAGGCGCAGGATTGGTTTTTAATCCAGGATTTGAAGTAAGTGTAGGAACCAAGCTTCAAGCTGTAGTAATGGACTGTCATAATGAATAAACAGGCTGACAGATTACTCCAGCAACCCATCACTCATATTGCATTTTTAAATAGAACTTACGCCTTTATATCAGTTCTTAGTGTGTATCTATGGTATGCCACTCCTATAATCAACAAAAGAGTTCCTAAGATTATAAAACCCCACTCTCCTATAGTCGGAATAGCCGCAGGACTGGCTTCAACTACCTCAAAACATTGATCAGCGACACCTGGAATTTGCATTGGCAAGTCCGGAACGCCACATAAAAAAATGTATGTTCCTAAACGATCAAACAAGAGTGGAAATTCACCATTTACTGTATCCGCTCCCGTTATGATTATTCTTTCAACTGGGATACTTACAAAAATTGGATCGCCAGGATCATAAATTTCCACAGCAATAGGTAGTTCACAAGGTGCAATAGAAGATGTCATAGTGGTAGGCCTGAAGGTAAGAGTAGTACCAAATTCTATTACATCACAAACGGGCAAGTCTAAGGATATGCTATCAGTAAGTTCTACCTGCGCATTGAGTTGAAACAACACAAAGCACATAAAACCAGCTAGGGTTCTACGTAACATTTTCATCATTATTTAGTGATCCAAACCATGAATATATCGACCACATGGTTATCAGATATGAAAATAAAGAAAGGGCTAATAGCCTGCGCTATTAACCCTCTGGTATATTTTCCATGGCAAAAAAGCCTATGTATTGGGACAATATGAGAGTGGATTAGCCTTCCTTAGTGTACCCTGTAACATGCTTACCTATAGCACATCACTGAATATTGTGTAAACTATATCTCAAGATACGATCGTTGCCGCAGCAGAATCAATTACATCTCAAGGCTTACTTCAGGCTAATAGTGAGGTTGTTTTTTCTGCAGGTGCAGACTTAACATTCAATCCTGGCTTTGGAGTAAGCTCAGGAACTAAATTTGAAATGATACTTATGTACTGCTCTAACGAATGAATAGGCTGATAGACAATCTCCATCAGCCTATAACTCATATAGATTAAGTCTTATGTTATGCTTTTATGTCGCTTCTTGATGCAGATCTGTAGTATACTACTCCAACAATTAAAATCAATAATCCTAACACTACCAATCCCCACTCTCCGATTGTTGGAATTGCTGCGGGTGGAGCAGGTTCTACGGCCTCAAAACACACGTCTGCGAAACCAGGCACAGGGAAAAGAGGGCCAGAATCGTTAAAATCACATAGGAATATATATGTACCTAACTCATCAAAAGTCAGATCAAAATCCGTAGCAAATATTGTTGACTGATCCGATAAACCTAAGCTTATATCCGTCCCTGGCGCAAAAAATTCAACGACAATACTTGCTCCACAAGTTCCAGATAAACTGATTGACATAGTCGTACCTAATTCGACAGGCTCACATACTGATGGTAATTCATTTGGATCACCTTCATTCATGAGCACTGTTTGCCCTTCTAGATTGATGCTCACTGTACAAAGTATGACTGCTGCGATCAGCGAACATTTTTTAATTATTGTATTCATGTCAATATGAGTTTTATTACTCACACCTTGCCAAATACTATGC
>CAZJTO010000333.1:0-3083 GCA_964548935.1 uncultured Saprospiraceae bacterium | reverse complement strand
TAACTAAGGCGATCAGAGGTCCTGATACATACCAAGGCCATGCTTGAGAAATAAATTGAATGACATCCATTGAACTACTATTTAATGTGACATTATCTGACTTCTATAATGTGGTAGGACATACGTACTCTGAGATCGGTATATCTGTATCCTTAATAGATTTAAAGCCCCCTTGTACATCGATTAGATCGTGATATCCTCGAGACTTTAAAATAGATGACGCAATCATCGATCTATATCCTCCAGCACAGTGGATGTACACTGATTCAGATGGTGGTATTGATGACAATTGCTGATTAATAGAGCTTAAAGGTAGGTTGTGAGCACCGACGATATGTGATGAGATATATTCAGATTCTTTTCTGACATCAAAAATTCGCTCTTTGTAATCTTCATAGTCCACAGCTAAGGTGGATGCAGCGACAGAACGTACTGACCCCGTCTCATATCCAGCCCCTTCCCAAGCGTCGATACCCCCTTCGAGGAAACCTATGGTATGATCAAATCCTACCCTCGAAAGTCTAATAATGGCTTCCTCTTCTCTTCCTTGGGGTGCGATGAGTAGGATAGGTTGCTTGACATCGATGATCAACTCTCCAACCCATGGAGCAAATGATCCATCCAGGCCAATAAATATGCTATTCGGAACGTGTCCAGTTGCAAAGTCAGATGGAGTCCGTACATCCAGCATGACAGCATCAGTCTCACTAGCGAGCAACTCAAATGATTTTGGCGTAAGTGCTTTCATTCCTTGGTCTACGACTACATCAATACCCTCATAACCCTCTTTGTTAAGCTTAACATTGAGCGGGAAGTATGCCGGTGGCGGCAACAATCCGTCCGTTACTTCTTGGATGAACTCCTCACGTGTCATATCAGCTCTGAGGGCGTAGTTCATCTTCTTTTGATTGCCGAGCGTATCTACGGTTTCCTTCATCATATTCTTACCACATGCCGAGCCTGCTCCATGTGCAGGATATACGATGACATCATCCGGCAATGGCATAATCTTAGATCGCAAACTATCAAAAGAATAGCCAGCAAGATCTTCCATTGTTATATCCGCTCCTTTTTGTGACAAGTCGGGGCGCCCAACATCCCCTAAAAACAGGGTATCACCCGTAAATATCGCATGCTCTTGGCCAGTCGCATCAAGCAGCAAGTAGGTTGTACTTTCCATAGTATGCCCTGGCGTATGTAACACTCGTATCGTTAGATCTCCAATTACAAACTCCTCTCCATCCCGTGCTATATGCGCCTCAAAGCTAGGACTAGCATTAGGGCCATAAATGATGGGCGCGCCAGTATGCTCTGCCAAGGTGACGTGACCACTTACAAAATCAGCATGAAAGTGTGTCTCAAATATATACTTGATCGTTACATTATCACGTCGAGCTCGGTCTCTATATGGCCCTACTTCTCTTAGTGGGTCAATGATCGCTGCTTCTCCTTTGCTATGGATATAGTAGGCTCCTTGAGCCAAACATCCCGTGTAGATCTGTTCAATTACCATATTGGAAACTCTGTGTTTAATTGTTTTGAAATAAGTATTTGTAAATATTCGGGTCTATATCATTCTCCTGAGCGTGCATCGCATCACTGACATTCAGAAAAAAGTTGTCCTCACCAATTATTTTGACAAGTCCATTCTTATGAAATAAATCTCGGACTGGACCTTTTATATCAGCAAATTGCAATAAGATATTTTGCTGCTTCAGCTTCTCAAATACCTCTATTAAGATGTTGATAGCGCTGGTATCTACATGGTGGATCCCACTACCATCAATAATTAGTCTTTTCAATTCACTCCTTTGCTTAATCTTGTTTAAAACCGCATCTCTAAATGAGTTACAATTTGCAAAAAACAAGGGCGCATCAAAACGAAGAATCATTGCATCATTTGTGGTATCCAACTCATCAAATCGAGCTAGATTTCTATAAGTATCAGATTCTGGTATTTGACCCAATTCAGCTATATGCGGATAAGCTAACCTATATATCATAAGAAGTATAGAGACCACTACCCCAACCAATATACCGGTTTCAATACTGATAAAAATAGTCGCAAGAAATGTAACCAAAAAGGCGAAAAAATCATGCTTATCTGCACTCCACAGATGCTTGGCTTCCTTAATATCAACCAATCCAATTACTGCGACGATAATGATGGCAGCGAGAACTGCATTGGGCAAATAATAGAAGTATGAAGTCAAAAATAGCAAGGTGAGCATTACGAGTGTGGCACTCACGATTGCGGCAATCCCAGATTTGGCTCCTGCTTGTACGTTAACCGCAGTCCTAGAAAATCCTCCAGTCACCGGAAAAGCACTAAAAAATGATCCCACTAAGTTCGCCATACCTAATCCGATGAGCTCTTGATTGGGCTCGATGTCATAACTCTTATGTTTTGATTGAATGGACTTGGCAATTGCATATGACTCCACATAGCTGATCAAGGATATAGTAATAGCAATAGGTAACAATTCTCTCATAGCTTCAACGGTGATTGTTGGCATACTAAGCGTAGATAAACCCGCTGGAACGTCCCTTATTATTTGTACCCCCACAGTATCTAATCTAAACAGATAGACAATGCATAACCCAAGGAAGACTACAATCAGAGGGGTAGGGATTTTTCTATTGACTTTTTTTAGAAAGAGGATCAGGACAACCGAAGTAATCCCTATAATAAGTGTTGGAATATTTATCTGCGAAAAATTCTCTATGACAGCAATGATGGTTTCATGAATTTTTCCTCGCGCTATATCCAATCCCAATAAGTGCTTCAACTGACTAAATCCTATAATAAGAGCAGCTGCCGATATAAATCCTGCAATGACGGGGTGAGATATGAGATTTACCAAAAATCCGAGCCTCAATACTCCCATTAAAAGTTGAATGACTCCTACCATGAGAGCCAGCAGTATAGCATAATTGATGAATTGTGTCGTGCCCATCTCACTTATAGCACCAACCCCACTCGCCACAAGTAGCGAAACCACTGCTACAGGACCGACAGCGAGCTGTCTAGACGTGCCCAATAGTGCATATATGATCAATGGAATCGTAGAAGCATACAGCCC
>CAZJTO010000332.1:0-3083 GCA_964548935.1 uncultured Saprospiraceae bacterium | reverse complement strand
ACCCACAGATCTCCTATAACCTGAAAGCCTTCATAGTACTGCGCATAGAACACATTATTGAGGACTAAATCGCTCACCCACAAAATAGCCAATGGAATGATCCATTTACTTACTCCTTTAAAATAGCAGGCACCAAATATCGCTACAGCGCCAACTGCACTAAAGTTAGGGAGGATCGACTCGCCATCTATCAAGAACAAAAACCTTGTGCTTATGCCGATGATTACAAGCAAGACAACGATTAGGGCGTTTATAATGGACTTATCCATACATCGTAATTTATATGCAAATATGGCTATTTAACCTGTAGCATTCTTAATAATTATTCCCAATATACGAGGTCCTCACATTTACAGACCTCATGAAGGGTATCCAGATATTTTTTGTCGACTTCCGTTCGTTTTACCTTAAGGGTAGGAGTGAGGATGTTGTTCTCTATGCCCCAGGCATCACTTACTACCATGACATGAGATATTCTCTTATATCCAGGTAGATCCGTATTGGCTTTAGTCAGCGTATTTGAGAGTGATTTACCTAACTCATCTTTGGACTTACCCTTGCCTATATCTGATGGTACAACGAGGGCTATAGGCTGTGGCAATCCGAGACCACAGACACAGATCTGTTCGATGTCCATATTATCGGCAAACTTGAATTCAAGTGGCCCAGGGATGACATACTGTCCCTTAGCAGTCTTGAAGGTATCCTTCACCCGCCCCGTCAAATAAACATATCCGTCTTCATCTATTGTACCCTGATCACCTGTGTGAAGCCAACCATCTTTTAGCACCTCTTCGGTCTTTTCAGGATTTTTGTAATATCCGAGCATGTTCCATGGACATCTTGTCTGAATTTCCTGAGTATCAGGATCTATGCGTGCTTCTGTCGCATTGTAAAACTTGCCAATAGATCCAGGTTTGTCAACAGCAGCGGGCAGAAAGGTAGCAACACCTAAATTTTCGGTCATACCATAACCCTCGCTGATACCCATTCCGAGGCCTTTCCACCACAGTTTATCCTGCTTGGACATCGGTGCAGCACCTACTAAGATCACACGGGCAGCATCAAGCCCAAGACCTTTTTTAATCTTGTTCTTTATAAACCCGCCTACTATAGGAATGCCGGTAAGACGATTTAGCTTTTTTTGTGGCATTTTGGATAGGATGCCCAGTTGGAGTTTGGTATAAATCCGAGGGACCCCAAAGAAAATGGTAGGCCTCGTGTCTCGCAAGTTGTCAGCAAAAGTGTCTAAGCTTTCTGGAAACGATATACTTCCACCCCAATAGAAACTTTGTGCTTCCACAGCCATCCGCTCAGCGATATGGTTTAGTGGGAGGTAGGAGAAAAAGCGATTATTGTTTTTCTCCATTTTGAGATTATTTGTTGCGAGAGTATGCTCTGTAGCATTAGTCAGCACCTGGTAAGAGTGCATCACCCCTTTGGGCGTTCCTGTAGTACCCGAGGTGAAGACTATGGTCCATAGATCTTCAGGATTTGGAACCGGGCTATCTGATATGGGCTTGTAATTATCGAGGACATGTTGCCAGTCAGTCCCTCGATCTATATTAGCTTGGTTAGGATATTGAGGAAACTTAACCACGGGCATATCGGCGGGCACTCCGGCTTTCATCATTTCCCAGTTATCCAATTTACCAACGAAGAGCATCTTGACATCTCCGATATTAAGCACCTCACCTAGGGTATCCTCCGTGAGTGTCGCATAGAGCGGTACAGAAACATGACCAGCCATCATAATGGCAAGATCAGTGATGATCCATTCTCGACAGTTTTTTGATATTAGCCCTATATTGGATTGAGGAGACAGATTTAGTGATCTGAGATAGGCTGCCACCTTTCGGGCCATCTGACCTACTTCAGCGTAAGTATATTCCTCCCATGTCGATCCAAAGGGTTGTCGGAGATAGACTTCATTAGCATTTGTTTTCTCCAAATCATAGAATAAGTCAATTAGTAGCTTATGAGCCTCAGGCATATCACACGGATTAGTTTGTTCTCTTAAAAATATAAATTTGCAATAGAACAGTCTAGTGTAATAAAAATTATAGAAAGGAACATCTGAAAGAATAAACAATGGCTTTTAGCAAGGCAAAAGATTTAAAGCATATACCTGGTAGAAAAAGAAATTACCCTTTTCATGACTTTAAGTCATTTATAGGCAATGCTTCTAAGTTCTTCACTGAATTCAAAAGCACCTATGGTGATGTCTTCAAGGTCAGGATAGGGATGGACTCACAAATCGTATTAGGCGGAACAGATACCAACAAAAAGATTCTGGTCAAGGAGGCAAAGAATTTTGAAAGTAAAGAAGCTTGGGAAGCAGGCTTAGGGGATCTATTTCCAAATAGTCTTATGCTGATGGATGGAGATGAGCACAAGTATCATCGGAGCATTATGCAGGATGCATTTAAGAAAGAACCCATGAGGGGCTATCTATCCTTAATGCCCGGTATTATCAAGAACCAGTTGAAGAGCCTTTCAGCAGATGGGAGCTATGAGATGTTCCCGTTTTACAAGAACCTGACACTGAGCTTAGCAACTCAGGTGTTCTTTGATCTTAGTCCAGATCAAGATTTAACTAAGATCAACCGTGCAATAACTGATATTGTCGCCGCTGCGGCAGCATTACCTGTTAATTTGCCATTTACTAAATATCGCCAGGGCATCAATGGTCGTAAGTATCTCAAAAAATACTTTGCGTCCATCATCCAAGATAGACGTGAAAATCCTGGAGAAGATTTGTTTAGTAAATTCTGTGTTGCTAAAAATGAAGAAGGAAAGTCATTTACGGATGAAGAGATCATCGATCATTTAATATTCGTTCTGATGGCTTCACATGATACGACTGCTATTACCTTGACCTGGATAAGCTACTTTTTAGCTAAATATCCCGACTGGCAACGGCAGGTACGTGAGGAGATAGCAGGTGTAAATAGTGATGAACTGAGTATTGCAGATTTAAGGGAATTTAAGACGCTGTCGGACGTGCTCAAGGAAACGCTCAGGGTACATCCTCCACTCACTATGGTTGCAAGAAAAACTGCTCAAGCTATGGAGGTCGAAGG
>CAZJTO010000331.1:0-3121 GCA_964548935.1 uncultured Saprospiraceae bacterium | reverse complement strand
TATTGGATTTTCCGCCCTTGATACGGGCCATTGTAGCCTTAATCTTCTCTTCTATCTCTTTTTTAGAGACTTCTTTTACCTCATTTCCTCGCTTGTTGCCCCGTACATCACCTTTGCGATTGCCACCGCCTCTATTATTATCACCTCGGCCACCGCCTCTTGTGTTAGTGATTATTTTTTTGCGCTTTCGCTTTCGCTTCTTCTTGTCGTCTTCGCTAGAACTGACCTCTTTAGGTTTTTCGGTCTTCTTAGGTCTAGTTTTGAGCTTATCGGCATCGATTTTACCCATTATCTTGAGACCCTTAAGCTGTGGAGACTTTGCTCTTACTGTTTCATCAGGCGGAGCTACAGTAGGCTTGACGGTCTCTGTCTTAGGTGCTACAACTTTTTCTTTTGCTTCTATGGGCTTGCTTGCCTCCGGTTTAGGTTCTGCCTTCTCCTTGGGAGCGGCTTTAGGCGCTACAACCTTTTCCTTATCCAGATCTATTTTGTCAACAACCTTAACGCTGAGTTTCGGCGCTTCAATCTTGACCTCTTCTGGTTTTTCAACCTTCTTAGGCTCTGGTTTTGGTGGTGCCTTTTTTTCAACTGGTGGTGGTGGAGGAGGAGGTATTACAACAGGAGTAGGCTTGGGAGCTTCTTCTGTGGCACGATTGCCGATGATCAGTGAGTCAGCTTTTGATTTTTCTTCTTTAGAATGGCTGAATTCCTGTAGAAGCTGAGCGTACATCTCATCAGATACCTTAGCAGTAGGTTTGTTGTCTATCTCAAACCCATTATTCACCAAGTATTCTACTATCGTAGAAGTACCCACATTCAGTTCCTTGGCAACCTTAACTAGCCTTTTCGCCATATATAACTCTAAAGTTTTTCCTTTCTCTTCGCCTCTATGCTTATTCCTCGAATTCTTCGCTCAATATCTTCAACACATCAGAAATGGTCTCTTCCTCGAGATCAGTTCTACGGATAAGCTCCTCTTTGCTCAAATGTAATACACTCCTCGCTGTATCACAGCCTATAGACTTAAGTGAATCTATGATCCACTCTTCGATCTCATCAGTAAATTCATCTAAATCTACATCGTCGATTTCTTCATCGGTATCTCGATAGACGTCGATTTCAAATTCTGTGAGCCTACTTGCCAACTTAATATTACTACCTCCTCTACCTATCGCAAGGGATACCTGATCTGGCTTTAAGAACACCGAAGCGGTCTTAGACTCATCGTCTAACTTGATGCTGGTGACTTTCGCTGGCGTCAGGGATCTCTGTATGAAGAGATTAACATTATTGGTGTAATTAACGATATCTATGTTTTCATTTTTGAGCTCTCGTACGATTCCATGTATCCTACTACCTTTCATTCCTACACAGGCTCCTACTGGATCGATGCGATCATCATAAGACTCCACGGCAACTTTAGCTCTTTCTCCAGGTATGCGAACAATCTTTTTGATGGTAATGAGACCGTCTTCGATCTCAGGCACCTCTTGTTCCATCAATTTAGCGAGAAAGTCATTATCTGTCCGAGATACTATTACCGCAGGGTTGTTGTTTCTCATGTCTACCCGCTTGATGATTCCACGAACCATATCTCCTTTTCTGAAGAAGTCCCCTTTGATCATTTCATTACGAGGCAACACAAGTTCATTGTTAGTTGCATCGTCAATGATTAACATCTCACGCTTGAGGATCTGATGAACTTCACCAACGACAATATCGCCAACACGATCTGAATATCTTTTGAATATTTCGTCTTTTTCAAGCTCCATGATCCGAGAGATCAGGGTTTGTCTTGCCGCCATAACTGATCTGCGACCAAACTCAGCCAACTCCAACTCTTGATAGCACTCTTCACCGATCTCATAATCATCGTCAATCTCAAGCGCATCTGTGATAGAAACTTGAGCACGATCATCGGTCACCTCACCATCTGGCACTATCTCACGTACCCGCCAGATCTCAAGGTCACCATTAGTGGTGTTTACAATGACGTCAAAATTATCGTCAGTGCCATATTTTTTCTTGATAAGGGTTCTGAATACATCTTCCAGTACTCTTACCATCGTCGGGCGATCAATATTTTTGCCCGCTTTAAATTCTGAAAATGTCTCAATTAAGTTCATCCAGCTCTATTTAAAACTTACGAGTATTTTGGCTTTTTTAATTTTATCTATTTGGAGTGTTAGCTCCTCTTCTTTCTTCTTATGTTTTATGACCAGAGTGATCAGATCTTCAGTCACTGCCGTCAACCTACCTTCGAGGGTTTCGTCTTCCTCGTTGATCACTCGTATCATCCGCCCAATATTCTTCTTGTATTGGCGATGCAGTTTCAGTGGTCTATCAACTCCCGGTGATGACACGTCGAGCGTGTATTTTTCACCGAGCCAGCCATTCTCTTCTATCAGGTGTTCTAAGTGTCGACTGATCCGTTGACAGTTCCTGATATTGAGCTTGGTATCCGAGTCGATATAGACTTCAACTTTATCATTTTTCTTAACTACGATGTCTACCAAATAGTAATCGTTGTACTCTTCTTCAGTAAATTTAGTAGTCAGCGCATCTGACAATAGCTTTTCTATCATCGATATAGTTTTACTAAAAAAAGGGAACATTTCAGTTCCCTTCCTTCAAATCGTCTGCGAATATAGGTTTTTTAGGGCATACTGGGATTATTATTCTGGACCCAGTACAATCAATAAAGCGGCTACTTTACTCGATAAGCTTAATTTTGTGCGGTATAACGTGATACAATCTGAAATAGAGCCATAATGACAGATCAATACTATGATCAAATCCAAGAATCTACTGCTTACATAAACGCCATTATCAAGGACAAGCCAGACATAGCCATAGTGCTCGGCACAGGTCTGGGCAACTTGGTAAAACAAATCGATGTAGAGCATATCATAAGTTATGAGGACATCCCTCATTTTCCTCAAGTAACCGTCAAAGGTCACAAGGGTCAATTAGTGTACGGCAGCTTAAATGGAAAGAAGGTAATCGCTCAAAATGGGAGATACCACTACTACGAGGGTTACACCATGAAAGAGGTGACCTTGCCGATTAGGGTGTTTAAGTTTTTAGGTGCTCAACACTTAATCATAGCAAGTGCAGTAGG
>CAZJTO010000330.1:0-3128 GCA_964548935.1 uncultured Saprospiraceae bacterium | reverse complement strand
CCTCCCTTTTTCCGATAATTCACCCATATCGTTGCAGTACGTTTAGGAACACCCATTGCTATGAGTTCTTGATAGCTAACCGTGTTGGGATCATATTGTGTTGGGGTCAGTGTTCTCTTTTTCTCCTGTGACCGGACGTAGCCATCATTTGTATGTTTCTTCTTATTCGCTTCATATGCGATCAATATACTATCGACCACTGCAAGATCACGCTCTGACAACTTTACCTCTGGATTGTGGTAACCGTCTAATATCAGATTCATCATTCCAATTGCTATGATGATCAGCACAAAAACAAAGGAGCCTCTCCGCTCCGATGGAGTTAACCCAAACCAAAGTGTCAATTCACTTTTATTCATGATCGCAATCATTCAAGAGTTGGTATAAATTCTCTGCCGACTCGACTTCTTTTACTCCTTTAGCGTGTCTAAAATTCTTGGTAAGAAATAGCTTTTTGTTCTTGGAGTGTGACTTGGCATCAAGTTCATATACCGTTGTTCCGATGATAATATCTGTCAATTCTTCATCCTCTTCATATGTAGAAACGGCAACTTGTTGCTTTTGCTGTAACAGATTATAGGTACACATCAATCCAAAGCTGATCACGGAGCATAGCGATAGATGCAACCAATGTATACGCCTTGACCTCACATAGATTGTAATAGCGATAATCGCTATAAACAAGAGGGTAACATGTATTTGATCGTACCAAATCACCTTCAAAACAGATCCGTAAAGCTGGTCAAAAAATGCCGCCGTCTTAATCATAATAGATGCCGGAATCTTGAGCATGACCAAACCATTTAAAAAGGCTTCATTGAAGAACCCTAGAAGTAGGAGTGGTATTCCAACCGCGATTACTACCGTAGCGCAAGCAATCGCAATTAAACTACTGAAAAGAAAGTATGTCGGAAACTGATGGAAATAATACAGACTCAGTGGCACTATAAATACCTGGGCGGCAAGGCTTACAGCAGATAATGACCATATATAGTTGAGTACCTTATTCTTGACATAAATCATTTTATATATGAGCTGGTAATAGAGGAGTATCCCTGTTACCGCTGCAAAAGACATCTGAAAGCCGAGCTGAAATATCTGGTGAGGATCAATAATTGCGATTATAAAGGCTACCGCAGCCAGCGCATTCAATGAGTTGACATGAAATGGTAAGTTTCGACTCGACAGCAATATGGTAAAAATCAACGACGCTCTCATAACAGGTACAGACAATCCAGTTAGTAATGAGTACAAAGAAAGACCACCAACCAATACAATGAACTCAACAAAAGTTATATACCGTGAGCGGGGCAATCTCCGAAATAGCAGCTTTAATAACATGACTACCATGCCTACATGGAGACCTGACACAGCTAAGACATGGATAGCGCCACTATTAGCAAATTGCTTCTGCAGATCAGGATCCAAATCATACCGATATCCCACTAACAAGGCGCTAAGCACACTTGCAATCTCATCTTCAAAGCGATCTTTTATAATGGTAATGATCCTCTCCCTCAAGCCGTATCTGATCATACTCAAGCCTCGATACTTCTGGATAGGTCTATAAGAGATTACTGCTCCAGCCCAAGCTTGATACTGTATGTATTGATGCCTCAGATAACGCCCGTAGTTAAACGAGTAAGGATCTGCTGGTTGTGGAGTGCTTCTGATGACCGTCTCTACTATAATCGTATCCAATGGACTTAACCCTATGTAACTCGAATCTGCAGCATATGCCTCGATCAGCACAGGGGTATGTAACACCGTATGATCGATGGCCAATATATCACCACGTATGATATGACTATTGCGAGTTTTAGGAAAATCCCGAAGTACGATAGTTGAATATGTCGGCTTCCCCAATTGTGACGGACTAATTTCGGGGAGTTGATCTCGGGTGTCCATCGTAAATAGTCCCGCCAATAGAAAGAGGAGGAAAATCAATTGATTCTGGACAATGAGGCGGACTTTTGGGTTCAGGTAGGCCGTACAAATGTAAAGTACACTACATATTGAAAATAATTCAACGACATACGGTAAATCTATAAAATTATCTCCTATTACTACACCAATGATAAATGGTAGCAAAATTCTAACTACGGTAATTTCGCGTAAGGAGAAGTACATTATTTGGTTGGATTATAGCTTTATCTTACAGCATAGTTACTTTTTAGCGTAAATGCAGTCAGAAATTAGGGCTTTTGTAGAGTATTGCGCAAGAGAACCGCTAAGTATTGATATATTAATATATTTAAATTCATTTCATAACTAAACCAACTTTTCCCTAATGCGTAACATAGGAATCATAATCGTACTTGCGTTATGGCTGTTTGTTGGGTATTCGATGTGTGAATGTTATGACTCGATCTGCGGCGATGCCGAAGAGACAGTCCAAGCCACCACACCTCTGCCCCCACCTCCAGTCAAAACCATAGACTGCCCAGATGAGCCCATCTGCTTTGGTAGAAATAGTTGTGAACCTCACTTTGGTAGCGGCTTCGCTGCTATGAGAGATTCACTGATAGGTGCACTACCCGAAGGCAGTATACTTAGAATTATTGGAACATACGGACCATCTGAAAAGAACGAGTCCGACTTTGATAATTTAGGTATGTGTAGGGCTGATGCGGTTAAAACAAGGTTTGCCGAGCACATAAGTGCCGATAGACTGGCAACAGCAGATCAACTCTCCGTAGGACAAGGTGCCTTTACAAATGGTGTATCTACCGACAGAGTAAGATATGAGATTGTTGATAAAGCTGCACCTGCAGTACCATCAACCACGCTCATTTACTTCCCGTTCAACTCTACCAATAAACTGGATGATAGAGACGTGGAATCATACTTAAACAGCGTAGCTGATCAAGTCAAGGGATCTGGTAAACGTGTACGACTAGTAGGTCATACTGACAATATCGGTGGTCAGGCACCTAATCAAGCATTAGGTTTGAGACGTGCTCAGATTATTAAGGATTATCTCGTTACGAGAGGGGTAAGCGGATCACAAGTATTGACAAGTTCTCGAGGAGAAGATCAACCAGTAGCTACTAATAACACCGATGCTGGTCGAGCGAAGAACCGAAGAACCGAATTAACTATCATTAACTAAACAAACTTAAAACGAA
>CAZJTO010000329.1:0-3131 GCA_964548935.1 uncultured Saprospiraceae bacterium | reverse complement strand
CTCATCTCTATCCAAGAAAAAATCTCTGTCGGAGGCATAATCCTCCGCAGTGACCTTAGTATATATCGTGTTAAGGTTTATGGCTCGCAGTAGCTTATGGAGGCTATAGTCCGAGCGACTTCTAAATGTAGCTGACTCCAGCATGACCATGCGGTCCATCGATATGGTATGTCCCAGCTTGATCTTATTGAGCTGATCGCTGCGCACTCCGACATACTCGTAGGGTCGTAGCGCTCGCTGTGGAATATTATCCAATGGATAGATCACATAGCAGTGCTGCCACTGGGGAGGCTCAGTAGGTATGGGAATGTCCTCTTGGTTGAGGTATCCACTGAGGTAGGTGTTCATCTCTTCAAAGCCCTGATTGTTTTGTGCTATGGCAACATAGAGCTGCTTGATCCCATGACGAAAGTCTATGCCCACTATTGGCTGGATACCATACTGCGGTGCGAGCCTGATAAAATTGAGGCAGCCAGAGGTGTTATTGATATCTGTCAATGCTATGCGCTTATAGCCCTTATCTACTGCCAGTTGTAGCAGTTCTTCAGGTTTGATCAGGCCATAGCGCAGGCTATAACAACTATGTGCGTTGAGATACATGTACTTGGATTGTGGGTTTGTTATAAGAGAAAATTTCTGCTAATGTTAGGGCTCGGAACTCCTAGAAAAGAGTGCCTTGTCGATCATTGGGCGGCTCCTTGTTTTTGGATTTTTTAGGCTCGGGTTCGGTATTCTTTCGCTTGCGAGCTTGGGTCATCCCCATACCCTCCAGCTTAAGTTCTTGATATAGTTCATAGTCATACTCAGGATAGATCCGCTCTCCCATAGGTTCAAGTAAAAACGGGTCTTTAATCTTAGAGCTCTTAATCCTCGGTGATATAGGGTATGCATTCAACTCCTCTGCGGGATAGGGCTGCAATAGATCTGTCACTTCGCCTAAGGGCAGATCTCCATCCAACCACTCTTGCTCGTGCTGCTCCGAGAGTATCACAGGAGAGCGGTGGTGGCCGACTCTTTGTAGGAGGTCATTGGCTACCGTCGTAATAATCGAAAATGACTGTATCATCTCTCCTGTCTCCTTGTTAGTCCACACATCCCAGATGCCGGCAAGGGCAAAAGGGCGCTGACCATCACGCATATAGATCAGGTAGGGCTTGTTCAGACGATCCTTCTTAGAGCCTTCAATAACCCCATCCACTATCACTAAGCATCGCTTGTATCGGATCGCATGCCTAAATGCAGGCTTATTGATGATGCCCATAGCACCCCGATACTGGGGATCATCGGCCTTATTGTGGTCACCCTCAGATCGCGCATTAAATAGATACATCTGCTTCTTAGCCCAAAACGGTGTCATCCCAAATCTAAATAGCTGGAGCTGATCAGGAAACTCATTAGTGATCACTGGAGCATAATCTCCAATCGAAACATTGGGGTTGGGACCAAAAGCAGCAGGATCAAACAATCCCTCTGGCAATGGCTTAGTCCTAAATCTCTTCTGGATGGCCTTAAGCTTTGATATGACTACGTAGCGTCCGCACATTAGAGTTGAAAGTTACAAGTTGAAAAGTATCAAGTACATAAGGATTACTGATTTACGCTGATGCTATTGATAAAGCCTCTAATCATTTTGGATATCTCTTCAATTTGCGGTTTTAACTTGTCAAACGTCTCTATATCAATATACTTCAACCTAACTGCCAAATAAAACATAGACCTTACTTCTCCACTTGAACCACGAGCTATATAAAGGAATCTAATGAAATCTTTTGTAGTATCTCTTTCGAATCCTTCTGCTATATTATTAGATATAGATACTGCCGCTCGGCATATCTGATCTCGAAAAGCGAAGTCCTTATTTGACTCAAAAAGCTGATAAAGCTCAACTGTCAAATCCTGTGCCTTCTGCCAAACTAAGATATCTTCAAACCTTTTTATCGTCGCCATAATCAACTTTTAACTTCTAAACTTGCTACTTTAAACTTCAGACTTTATCGATGCCTATGTGCCAATAGAGGTGGCGGTTCTCCCGTAAATGGGTTACGCCGTCCAATAGTCTTAGCGTTCATTCCCTCAGCTCGCATGACGGCACGATCACCAAACCGATCTCTGATCCGATCCATCGCCTGGTAGAGGCTGATGATCTCCTCACTATCCTCAAAGAGATTCATCTGGTAGTTGCCCCCAACTAATCCACTGAACCGCACCCCGACCAATCTTACCAATAGCCTGCGATTGTACAGTCGATTGAATAGGTCCTTCACCTTGGGGATGATGATATGATCTGCGGATGAGTACGGTATCCTACTCTGCAGCGTCTGAGTCTGAAAATCCGAGTAGCGCAGCTTAACCGTAATCACAGACGTCAGCTTCTCTCCTCTACGCAGTTGAAAAGCCAGATTCTCCGCCATGGCAAGCAGAATAGATTTGAGCTTAGCGACGTCTATTGTATCCTTGTCAAATGTGCGCTCTGTAGAGATAGACTTGCGCTCATTGTACGGGATCACAGGAGTATTGTCAATACCATTGGACTTCTTCCATAGGGTGATTCCATTTTTGCCAAACACATTTTGCATCATCTCGATAGGCATTTCCTGGATGGTGCCTATCTGCTTAAGGCCTAGGTGACAAAGCATCTGATAGGTTTTATCGCCTACCATAGGAATCTTGCGTACAGAGAGTGGCGCAAGAAATGGCTTCTCAGTGCCCATCTCTACATTGAGCTCATTGTTAGGCTTGGCGAGACCTGTAGCAACCTTGGAGACGGTCTTATTAACCGACATGCCAAAAGAGAGCGGCAAGTGTGTCTCCTTCAGGATGCGATGACGCAACTCACTGGCATACTTCAGGCATCCAAAATACTTATCCATACCGCTTAGGTCGAGATAAAACTCATCTATGGATGACTTCTCATAGACAGGCACATACTCCTTGATGATATCCGTGACCATCTGCGAAAACTTAGAATAGGTCCCACTATTGCCCCTGATGATGACTGCGTCAGGGCACAGTTGCCGCGCTAAGCGCATAGGCATCGCCGAGCGCACACCAAAAGCTCTCGCCTCATAACTACATGAGGCTACCACGCCACGATCGCTAGTGCCTCCGATGAGCACCGGGCGATTCTTGAG
>CAZJTO010000328.1:0-3143 GCA_964548935.1 uncultured Saprospiraceae bacterium | reverse complement strand
TCTGACATGGCCGAGATATAATGTGGCGTGCTCCAGTAAGAACCTATACCAAGTTCGGTACAGACGAGCCACATGTTTTGTACAGCCATGGCCGTTGCGGCGATTTCTTCCCATTCTGGCACACTTTCTTTTGGGTCTCGTTGCATCATGATTAGTATGATTGCTGCTGATTTTTGTGCTTTACTTAGGATCTTCTTTGCCTTGAGGTCACTCGGATTCTCTTGTAATTGCCGATACTTCTCAACCAAGAATTGACCGAGGCTTTCCTTCTGAGTGCCTTGCACCACTTTAAAGCGCCAAGGCTCTGTCTTTCGATGGGTTGGTGCATAGTTTGCGGTATTAAGAATCTTTATTAGGGTTTCTTTTTCAATGTGCCTGTCCTGGTACATATCAGGAAAGCGACTTCTGCGATTCTTAATGATTTGAAAGATATTGGACATGTTTAGATCTTTGGTTTTCATTTACAATTTTGAATAGTACACATGAGATGATTGTTATGCGCAATATAAATAATACAAAATCGGGACATTGTTACTCTTATATGGATTACTAAGTAGGATTCATGAACGATATCAATAGGCTATCTCTCAAGCCGTAAGATGTCATAGACACGACGCAGGCAGCTCTTTCGACCTATAAGGATAATAGACCTTTATATGATTTTGTTAAAAGATGAGCAACGAGACAACCAGATGTGTATGTTGCTTATATAATTAATAAAACAAGGACGCTATGAAAACATTTATGATTTTCCTTTTTGCTGCCACAGCGTTAACAGCGCAACAGGCAGACAATCCAATAGAACTGGGTAAAGTGGAATGGATACGAGACTATGATCAAGCCATTGCCCAAAGCAAAGCTACTGATAAGCCAATCTTTCTACTCTTTCAGGAAGTCCCTGGTTGTGCTAACTGTACGAAATATGGTAAAGACATCTTAAGTCATCCTCTTATGGTTGAGGCCATTGAAACGGAATTTGTGCCATTGGCCATATTCAATAATAAGTCTGGAAAGGACAGAGAGGTGTTAGTACAGTTTGGAGAGCCGTCATGGAACAATCCGGTGGTACGAATCATCGATCATGAGGGCAACGATCTGGCTAAGAGAGTTGGCAACTTTAGATCCAAAACAAAAATTGTAAACACGATGATGGACGTGCTACAAAAAAAGAACAAAACTGTTCCTAAATATCTGCAACTGTTAAGTGAAGAATGGATAGGATTTGAAACTACTGCTGAAGAGGGCTATTTAAGCATGTATTGCTTTTGGACTGGGGAGAGAGAGATTGCCAAGATAGATGGTGTACTAAGTACTGAGGCTGGATTCATGCATGGTCGTGAAGTAGTTAAAGTAGAATACGATGATACAAAGACGGATTTAGCTAAGATCGGTGAGCAGGCCTCTAAGGTTAGATGTGCTGACGCAATCTATACTGATCAAGTTGTAAACACAGCTATCCCTACAAAGAAAGAAGGCAAATACAGAAAGGATCGTCAAGACAAATACTACTTGAGACATACTGACTATCAGTATATACCCCTTACAGACATTCAGCAAACAAAAATCAACAGTGCAATCGGTAGTAAGCAAAACCCAAGTAAATATTTATCCCCCCGTCAGACAGAGCTATTAACCTCTCTTAAGTCTAAGCAAAACCAATTAGATAAGGAGTTTGCTCAAGCATGGTGGGATATGGTATTATAGATCCTTAGAGATCAAACACACCTTCGCTTAGAACATCCAATGTTCCACGTAGAACAAGATTCATTCACTCAGTGATCGAATCGTTCCACGTGGAACTTTTTTTCTTTATACCCTTGTCGCATCACTACCTATCATATAAACATCAATAGTATTATCTTCACGCCATCACAAAACAGATTATATCAGGAGACTATGAAACGATTTCTTTATCTATTACTACCATTCATTACATTAGGTTTAACTGCACAAGACAACACTAACACCAGTGTCTTCAAGCAATTAGGTAATGACTTAGCATCACCAAATAATTATAGAACCGCCTCAGGAGCACCAGGTCATGAATACTGGCAACAGGATGTAGACTATCAAATGTCCTTAACCATTCAGGACGACGAGAAACGATTGTACGGAGAAGAGACTATCTACTATACTAACAACTCTCCTGATGATCTTCCGTACCTATGGATTCAATTAGATCAAAATGTGCGTGCTCAGGATAGCGATAGTCATATTATAGGAACAGAATCAATCAATCCAGACAACACTTCTACACGCACCTTGCAACGACTCAATCCCACATTCGAAGGAGGATTTAACATTGACCATGTTACTGACGGCAATGGTCAAGCGCTCAACTATGTCATCAATAAAACGATGATGAGAGTAGATCTTCGTTCTGCAGTAAGAGCTAAGGGCGGTAAGACCACTCTTAAGATTAAGTGGTGGTACAACATTAACAACACGAGAGAAATCGGAGGGCGCTCAGGATATGAAGAGTTTGCCGATGGCCATAGAGTCTATTGTATCGCACAGTTCTTCCCACGTCTGGCTAAATACAATGATGTATTAGGATGGCAGAACAAGCAATTTTTAGGCAGAGGAGAGTTCGCTCTTGAATTTGGCGATTATGAAGTAGAGATATCCGTACCTACAGATCATCTAGTTGCGGCTACAGGAGAACTTCAGAATCCCAACAATGTTCTTTCCGCCGAACACAGGAATAGAATTGATCAAGCGATGAATGAATATGAGCAACCTGTAATGATTCAGACATTAGATGAAGCTCAGGACAATGCTAAGGAAGGAACCGACAAGTATCAGACCTGGAAATTTAAAGCCTCTAATATTAGAGATTTTGCATTCGCTACGTCAAGAAGATTTATTTGGGATGCCATGGGAGTAAAGATGAATGATGGCCGCACAGTCATGGCTTCATCAATGTGGGTACCAGAAGGAGATTGTCTATGGAAGAAGTTCAGCACCAAGGCTGTAGCACATACAGTTAAGTGGTATTCACACTACACTTTTGACTATCCATATCCAGTAGCTTATTCTATTGATGGCAGCATGGGTATGGAGTATCCGATGATCTGCTTCAACTACGGACGTTGTGAATCTGATGATACCTACACTAAGCGTATGAAGTATGGCCACATCGG
>CAZJTO010000327.1:0-3151 GCA_964548935.1 uncultured Saprospiraceae bacterium | reverse complement strand
TATCCATCAAAAAATTACCCTTTACAGAATTGGTGAGCATGGTGCTGGATGGAGCCATTACAGATTCATTGTCAATAGCTGGTGTGTTGAAATTGAACTACTTGATCACGAATGATCAGATGGTCATACCTGATTTAGTCTAATGAAAGAACTATACTGTAGAATATAATGACTCTATTAACACTACTTCGTTATATCTTAGAACTATTAAATCAATGTTTACATGGCTAAGTATAAAGCTACCGGATGTGCCCGGTTTTTATTCTTCTTGATCATTTTTGTGCCGATTGCATATTTCGGTTCTAAGTATCTTATGGATTCGGGGAAGTGGGATGATATCAAAGGCAAAATCGAAAATGTTGGCTCGAATGATCAAAGTAATGGCAGTGATTCGCCCTCAACATTTGACTACAACGATTCAGATCATGCTGATACTGAATTGAATAGGAAGTTTGATCAACTCATTGAAAAGGTCAATGAACAAGCCGATAAGTTATCAGAACAAGAAGAGACTATACATAGACAAAATGTACTGATAGATCAGCTTAAGCAGCAGTTAGAGCAAGGGACTACGACGACACCGTCCGGCAATAATAATCCTCGGTCGACACCCCAGCAGGATGATAAGAATAAGACCAGCCTGGAAGACCTATTAAAAGAGGCTGATAAAGCACTGAAGAATGGCTAAGTAATTATGAATACTCATTATTTCGGAGAGTCTTTGTTCTTGCATTTGCGATAGTATATTTCATAAAATTCGTCCTTTAGCAATACGAAATACTCCTTTCCGGATGAATCTTCCCATTGTAATCTAGATAGATTATTAAAGTTTACTTCAATACTTTGACTATTTAGATTCTGGTATTCAAATTCTATGCTCTGTTTAAAAAAGTAGTTATTAGATGATATGCATATATGGTCGCACTCCTTGATATTTAAAGTAACTGTAGTCTGACCTTTCATAAGTATCAGACGGTTCTTGTCTGAATTCTCACTAAGATCATAATCTTGAGACATCAGGAAGTCTGCCATTTCCTCTTGGCTATTTATCCTTGTAAAATGGTCAATCATCAAAAACGGATCTTCTTGAGAAAACAGGGAAGAATTAATCACAAGAATAAGAATCAAGAATCTCATATGCATTAATAACCGTCTCAAGCCAGGTTATCTTATCCAACTAGGGCTTTGTACTTTCTGAGATTGCTTAGAACAGCTCTTAAAAGAGGCTGATCAGAATCGCAAGAATGGTTAATGTTGGAGAATCTATGACCAGCAGATAATTTGATTTAGAGCATGCTAGAAGACCTACATTTGATCTGTGTATCGCATAGAGACATTCTTATTCTTAACTTAGAGATCTAAACATAACTAACCATGCTTCAGAGATTTGTCAAAATAGCTGCGATCATCCTACTCTTTCCTTCTTTCGGCTCGGCTCAAGCGAGCGACTATGATCTTGTCGAAGAAGCGCTGACCTATTATACTGAGGGAGGCACGAATAACAACTATTACCAACTGGCTAACGCATTTCATAGACATGCGACCATGAAGTACATCACAGCTGATGGCTATCAAGAAACCAATGCACTCGAGTTCTTCAGTGAAAATATGACACCTGGACCTCGACAAGATCGGATTACAAGGATCAAGTCCATAGATATCTCTGGTAACTCAGCGAGTGCACACATCGAGATCGAGTATCCTACCTTCTCTTTTATGGATTATATGCATCTACTCAAGATTGATAATGAGTGGAAGATCGTCAGTAAAATCTTCTACAGACAAGAAAAGGGCAGCACCATAGCAAACAATAGTCAAACTTCTTTTCCCTCACAAAATCAGCAACAAAATAACTCCACTGATGAGCATGGGCTTCCATCACTAGATGATATCATCAACGGTAACATCCCAGATAACTCATCTACCAGTACGACAACACCAAGTACAAACACTACCATAGATAGAACACTTGGCACATGGAACTTTACGCTCAACAATATTCAAGGACAAATACAAATGTATGAGTCCGGCGGAAAAACGTTTAATCGTGTAAGCTATCAAAACGGTCAAGTCATTACTGAAGAACTTTATCAACAAGGAGATAAAATCTATGTAAGAGACAGTGAACAGGGCGAATACTATATTCCCCGCAGTAACGGTAACCTCGACGCCTTTACAAGGGATGGACATGTTGTTACGTGTACATTAGTACGTTAGCAATAATGGGAATATGACAAAGCTCTCCATTATTGAGCATTAAGGCTTCAGCACATATCTATAAGCTGTTATCAGTTCTACAGGTATTATCGCCTTCTCTATGTGAACCTATTATCTAACACGGGAACTTTATCGACCGATATTTCATTTTACTCTTTGCGAAGTAATACATAAGCGTATATTTGCATTCCGATCAAAACAAGATCAAAAGACGATCTTGGGATCACAAGAAATAGAAGACGATATATAAAAAGAAATATCGCGGCGTGGAGCAGTTGGTAGCTCGTCGGGCTCATAACCCGAAGGTCACAGGTTCAAGTCCTGTCGCCGCTACAAAAACCCTTGTAAGTCATTGATTTACAAGGGTTTATTTTTTTATTTCAAATCTGTGCTATCGCCACTTAATACCTCACCCCTAACCGATCAAAGGTCCCGTCCTCTATTCTCTTGATGGCTTCTTTGATCACGCTATCATGAGTCGAGATAGTCTCATAATAGGCATCTTTGCCTAATATTAGAGCGGCGAGCCAAGCCTTGACCTCAGCGAGGTCTCGATCATCTATGGTGGGTTCGTTTTGTTTGATATAACTATCAACTGTACTACTAGCCAATAATCCATGGAGGTTATAGTGCGTCCGTATAAGCTCACTCTGGTTATTGAAGAAGTATTCTGCGATATACTTGTATGGTACGGAGGTCCCATCATACCACTCCGTAGGATAATAAACATCTGGAGCCACACCAGCCCCTAATGAATAGATTTCCCTCCCTGACATCGTCGACGCTGTATAACCAGCACTCATATGTTGTCTAGTCTCACTTCCTACAGATATACTACTCGGAAAAACAAGAGCTGCATTACCCGGGTTCTGCACTGCTCTACCTGTCGGTCTGTAATACTTACTGATGGTCAATCTAATCGCCGAGCTGTCAC
>CAZJTO010000326.1:0-3171 GCA_964548935.1 uncultured Saprospiraceae bacterium | reverse complement strand
TGAGCAATCTCTATGATCGCGACTATGAATACGATCGTGCATCGCTTACTTGGCACCTCAACACAGATAAAACCAGCCTTAGCCTCGAAGGAGCGTTCCAGTACTCTGTGCTGCAAGGCGATATCCTATCAGAAGATCTTGCGGTTGTAAGCACTATCGAAAACAACGTGTTTAGGTTTCTACCAAGGTTAAACCTCAGACATGAGCTGGGTCAATCTCATAATTTTAATGTGCGATACTCAACGAGTGTTAATGAGCCCTCGATCCAGCAACTCCAACCTGTACCGGACAATTCTGATCCGATCAATATATTTGCCGGCAATCCAGACTTAATACCAGAATACAACCATACGTTGAGGCTGAATTATGTGAATTTTGATCAGTTTTCATTTAGATCGTTTTTTGCATTTGTCAATGCAAGATATACCCGAAACAATATCACCAATCAGACGATTATCGACGAAAACTTCACACAGTTTACTCAGCCAGTCAATGTTGATTATGACTTTAATATCTCTGGTAACCTAAACTTTAGCACTCCGCTCAAACTCTTTAGGACCAGGCTCAATATCGGGTCACGCCTGAGCTACAATAATAGTCTTGTATTCATCAATGGGATCGAAAATGTCCGCAACCGATGGACCCCAAGTCTCAATGCACGCATCGAAAATCGCAGCAAAAAGAAAATCGATTGGGAAGTCGGCGGTAGGGTTTCATATAATGTGACCAATTATAACTTGAGTGACCGAAGTCAGTCATTCTCTAATCAGAGTGCGTTTACTGATATCACCTATAATGTCAAGAAATCATTTGCGATCAATACTGGCCTCGATGTAAATTTCTACTCCGAGGAACAGTTTGGTGAGGCGACGACTGTCCCGATTTGGAAGGCGAGCGTCTCCAAGTACTTCTTGAAAAATCAAAAGTTGGAGCTCAAATTATCGGTATTTGACATTTTGGATCAGAATGTAGGCATCTCTCGATCCAATGGATTGAATTCTATCGAGAATAGTGAAATCACCTCCCTAGGTCGGTATGGTCTGTTATCAGTGATTTATTCCATCCGTGCCGCTGGGCAGCAGCAAGGCGGTGGAGGCGCAAGAGGCGGTCGTGGAGCTGGTAGGGGATTCAGATAATGTATTTGTAGTTTGGAGTCGGCAATCTGCGGGATTCAAACACCCATACTGTGTAAATATTTCATGGTTTTGTCTGTCGACAAAATTTCATTCTATTAAAATTATTCTCTCCCTCAGAAAATCACTCTATATTCATCGCTCGAACAGTTAAGTCTTAAAATACAGCTTATGGCACAAGAGCATAACCCAGGGATGTTTTCAAATATAAAGGGTGATTTATTCGGCGGACTTACAGCCGGAATCGTTGCCCTTCCCTTGGCATTAGCGTTTGGATTGAGTTCTGGATTAGGTCCAGATGCAGGATTGTATGGCGCAATATTTATTGCATTTTTTGCAGCATTATTTGGTGGTACTAACACCCAGATTTCAGGTCCTACAGCGCCAATGACTGCGGTCAGCATGGTCATCATCGCAGGAATCATTCAAGCCAATAACGGCAATGTACAAGAGGCTCTACCCGCTATTTTAACGGTGTTCTTACTTGCAGGTATCATCTTAGTAGGTCTGGGTCTGCTCGGGGTCGGGCGCTATATAAAGTACATCCCCTATCCGGTGGTATCGGGGTTCATGACCGCCATTGGGGTAATTATCCTAATTACTCAGATCCTGCCATTCTTAGGATATTATCCTAAAGAGGATGCCACTCTGGTCAATCAATTTAAACCACAAGCAGAGGAAATTCTCTTTGATAAGATCCTGAAAGAAGAAGCCGGAGAGGGCATCTTGGTACTTGAAGATTTTCAAGAGACGCTCAAGAGAACCTCAAAAGTTACAGAGACAGAAATATATATGGAGGCACAGACCCTAGCATCTGATCATGCATCAGGTGTTGTAGGTGCTCTGCGTGTATTGGGCAGTGCGTTGCAGAACATCAATTATATCGAACTGATATTAGCACTATTGACAATCGTCATCATTTATGGATTTAAACGGATCACTACGGCCGTGCCAAGCACCTTGGTGGCCCTGTTGGTCGTCTCCATTGGTGCCTATATATTACAGATGAATGGCGTGCTGAACTATCGTCCTATACCGACGATTCCATCAGGATTTCCGAAGCTTAGGTACGAGATCTTTACGAGTTTCAGCTTTTCACAAGTATCGCCATATATCGCCACGGCCTTCTCCTTGGCGATGTTGGGAGCGATAGATTCATTGTTGACCTCACTTGTGGCTGACAATATGACCAAGACTAAACACAATCCTAACAAGGAGTTAGTGGGACAAGGTATTGGAAACAGTATTGCGGCGATATTCGGAGGAATCCCGGGTGCCGGTGCTACAATCAGAACAGTAGTTAACATTCAGTCTGGTGGTAAGACTCGACTGTCAGGCATGGTCGCTGGGGTATTATTACTCTTCATACTCATAGCACTTGGTCCATTTGCGTCACAGATTCCTGCCGCCGTATTGGCTGGCATCTTGATCACTGTCGGAATCGGTGTGATGGATTATAAGGGCTTGGGCGCACTGAAGAACATGCCGCGAGAAGAAATAGTGGTGATGGCAGTGGTACTCATCCTATCGGTATTCTGGAACCTCGTTTATGCAGTCGGAATCGGATTGGTGATCGCTTCATTGATCTTCATGAAGAAGATGTCCGATATCACAGCAAAAGAGTCCGAGATCAAAAAATTAAAAGACCATGCAGAGGATAAAGAACTCTGGGAAGATGAATTGGTGCTTTCTGATCGTTTTAAAGAAGAAGTCTATCTCAAGCACCTAAATGGTCCACTATTCTTTGGGTTTACCAATGACTTTCAAGATTTGATGACACAGATACCGGCGACGGCATCACATGTCGTGATCAGGATGAACAGAGTCCCTTACGTAGATCAATCAGGTATATTCACGATGGAGGATGTACTCATCGATCTTGAAAATAAGAACGTCACTCCCCTATTCGTAGGACTACAAGACCAGCCGAGATTCTTATTGGAGCAATTCCGCATCATCCCTAACTTGGTGCCAGAAAACAATGTATTCGCTGACTTCAATGAGTGTGCTAAATGGATTGAGTCCAATGTAGAAGATG
>CAZJTO010000325.1:0-3181 GCA_964548935.1 uncultured Saprospiraceae bacterium | reverse complement strand
TTGATAACCTTACATGTAAATACTAACTATAGAACACAGTTCTACAGCAGCGGTGAGGGCTTACTACCGACTTTTCGGATTCAGAGGCACCAATTAAAAAAGCGGTCTTACAAAGAGCCGATACCTAAGATATGCATTCGTTAGCTTCAGAGTTTTACTCCCAGTAGAGCTTTGAGAAGAATAGAATAGTTTTATTGTCAGATACTATTCTTTGCGGGATAGGCGGGGGAGGCTGGGTAATGACTAACGGATTGGCTATATCGCGAGTGCTGACGAAGGAGGCATTCCCTGATCATAGCATGTTAGTTGCCGTTATTCATTTCAAACTTTAGCTGGTAGTCACCAATAGTATTTACAAATTCACTGAATTTATCCATACCTCCACTTCTTGAAGTCATAATTATTTCATTGATTCCATTCTTACATTCAAGATGATACTCCGAGTATTGACAAATAGGAATCTGTTTGTTTGACTTAAATCTTTTGTCTGGTCCTCCACGTTTATTTACGTACTTCCAAGTAGTGTCAATGACTGAGGCATCCCTTGGGACTTTTTCGTCTTCAATAAATCTATTTGTTCGTCTTGTTATTTCCATGTTCTTGTAGAAAACTGCTGCAAATTTCCCGTTCTGTTTAAGTATTAACCTTTCAGGAAAGAAGTATAAATCAATGTTTGATAATGCAATGTGAGGAATCTCAACGTTTGTTTTAATTAAAGGTGTAGGTAAGCTATCGCTTTCTGTTTTCTTTACTTTAATTCTTTTGACCAATGAACTTGCACCAGCGTGATACTTTGAATTTCTCACTCTTTGACTGGTTTTCATTTGCCAAATGTTTCGATTCCCTTGGAATTCTCTAAAAAATTGTTTTTGATGATTGTATAATGTTTCAAAGTCTTCATCCATAGAATAATAAATGTCAACTCTTTTTCTTCTTTTATCATATATGAATAGCCCAATAATTAAAGGAATAAATCCTATTAAAGGAAAAGTTGGTAATTTACTTTTTTCTAAATCTATTGGAGTTTTTACTTCTTCTCGAACAATATTGCCTACACTACTATGCACATATCCTTGAATGTTTTCATTTTTTAATGATACCCAACTGCCGATAATTGTGTCAATGTGAAAAGCTTCGTCTTTCTTAACAACTTGAGCTATTTCTCCTTTTGATGATGGCGATGTTCTGAGATTTGCTCCTTCGGTTGAAATTTTAAACTTTTCAATAAGATTTGTCTCATAGCTTTTTTCAGAGTTGAAATTGAAAATAAAGGCTGTAGCTAATACTAACGGTAGAATACCTAACCATTTATATAAGAATAGCTTCTTGTCGTTTTTGGTAAGAGCTTGGATAAAGTCTTCCGAATCTATATCCGTTATTCCATCAAAGTTTGAAGTTTCGTAGATAGTCTTTTCTGTACCTATGTTGAAAACTTGATTCAGATTGACCTCTGTTTCATATTTCTTATTCTTCGATTTTGAACTTAATTTTTTTCTATAGTATAGACCTCCTCGTCCCATATGAACGAATGTTCCACTTGGGCCTACACTTACTCTTGCACCAGTGATGCCTGCAGATACACCTAACCCAGATTTTGACAAGTTTAATCTGAAGGGACCTATCTTTTTTGATTTTCTTATGAATAAACCCATATTCTAATTTTTAATTCAATGGCAACTAACTAGTGTATATCTGATCAAACAACACTAATATAAAATATTAGTGATAAGACAATCGACATAATAATCAATTGATTACCAGTAGGTTAAAAGTATACTTTCGGTTACTTCCGAAATAATCGACTCATCCGTCTATATCCTGCCATCACCTGATCACACTCATTGAGATCACTCATCATAACAGGGCGCTTCAATCTCAGAGATGCGTACCTTAGCAAGGACTATGAAAAAATCAATCAAGTATATCCTACTCCTAATTCTTGCTATAGTAGTATTTGAACTAGGTAATTATGGCTATGGCATGATCACCATCGCTGCCGGATATAATGCCAAGACGCTCTGCTCCTGTGTATTCGTCAGTGGTAGGACAGAGGAGTCAGTATTGTCCCAAGACATAGCGGTCAGTGCCGCATCATTCATCGGAGGCGCCATAGATCGTGCGGATCAGTCTGCCACTGCTTCCTTCCTCGGCATCTCTCGCAAGGCGGTATTTCGCCCCGGAGTAGGCTGCACCTTGGTATCTGAAATCGATGAAGATGTCCTGAGAAATCAACAAGTTGGCTTATGGCCCCCTAATACAGCGCCTGCCGATCCCCACAAACCGTGGCCTTATGGTTCTGGCGACTCGATTAGCGCACCTGTCGCTCAGATCGACCTCAGCAAGATCGACGCTGCATTTGACTACGCATTTGATGAACCGGAGCCCGATAACCCGAGATATACTCGAGCAGCTTTGGTCATCCATAAAGGGCAGATCATCAAGGAACAATATGGCGAGGGCTTTGATGAGGATACACCCCTCATAGGATGGTCGATGACTAAGAGCGTCACTAATGCGATGGTAGGCATGCGAGTCAGAGATGGCGTGTTATCCCTCGATGCCCCAGCTGATGTCCCGAGCTGGCATACAAAGAGTGACGATCCGAGGGCAGCGATCAGGCTCAGAGACCTGATGGATATGACTTCAGGCTTAGACTTCGTCGAGGACTATTCTAAGCCGTCTACGGTTAACAAGATGCTCTGGACTAAGCCTTCTGCGGCGGCTATCGCCGAGGCTGATCCACTGGCACATCCTGTCAATACGCACTGGTACTATTCTAGCGGCACCACTAATATCATCCAAGAGATCATCAGAAGATCATTTGAGGATCTACACCAATATCAAGTATTTCCTTATCGCGAGCTATTTGCTCCGCTTGGGATGAATTCTGCTGTGATGGAAGTGGATGCATCGGGCACCTTCGTCGGATCATCCCTGATGTATGCTACAGCCCGAGACTGGGCCAAGTTTGGCTTGCTCTATCTCAATGATGGCGTCTGGGATGGGCAGCGTATCCTCCCTGAGGGCTGGGTTGCCTATAGTCAGGAGCGCACACCAGTACTGGAGGATGGATTCTATGGTGCACAGTTTTGGAAAAATGCCTATAGCGAGCCCGCTGGAACGGTGACTCCTCGCCATTGGCCCGGGGTGCCTCAAGATGCCTACTACGCCTCGGGGTTCG
>CAZJTO010000324.1:0-3191 GCA_964548935.1 uncultured Saprospiraceae bacterium | reverse complement strand
TTGACAAGGCTGTACCCCTTTGTTCTGCAGGAAAATAATCGGAAATAATACTGTGTGCCGGAGGGCTCCCGCCTGCTTCACCTATACCAACACCAATTCTCGCCAAAAGTAATTGTGCAAAGTTCTGTGCAAATCCAGAAACGGCAGTCATTAAACTCCATACGGCTAACGAGGCAGAAACAATATTTCTCCTATTGCTACGATCCGCTAATCTAGCTATAGGTATCCCAAGGCTAACATAAAATAAGGCGAAAGAAAGTCCTGTTAATAGCCCTAATTGCGTGTCACTTAATCCTAACTCCCCTTTAATGGACTCTTGAAGGATTACCAAAATCTGTCGATCAATAAAATTGAAGGTGTATACCCCTGTCAAGATCAGTAAAACATACCCCTTGTATCGTTTAGAGTATAAAGGAATGTCGTTTTTCATTTATGCGGCAGATAGTTTTGTAGACGCCTAAATGTACCATTAATATTCTGCAACGCACATGACTTAATTGTACAGCAAACTATACTTTGGCTGTAATAACAAAATAGGCTAATGCGATCAGCACAAACTGAATCGGGAGTCTAACCCATAGGAAGGTTTTAGAAATTTTCATTCCTGCCCCACCGGAAGTAAGCATGTATATGTTAGCAGGAAAGACCGCAATCAACAATGCGATTATACCCCAAGCGGCTAAAATCCTAGTCTGTGGAATCAGAAGCCCTACTCCACCCAATATCTCAGCTACTCCTACAATGACGTTTATGGTTTTTTTATACGGTTGTAACCAAGGAGGCGTGATTTTGTAGAAGAACCAACTCTTCTTGAAATGACTATAACCGGCATAGATGTAAAAAAGAGCTTGAAGCGCCAGAATTGTGTAATAGACATATACCATGCTCTAAATATAACAACCCAACGGTAGGAAAGTGTGTGAAACAAAAAAAGCCCATACCGAAGTATGGACTTGTCTTACCTTAAAATACCAAAAAATACATCCTTAAGACGCAATGCATATAAATAGGTCACATATTTGGAGAGGCAACACAACTTTTTTTTATAAATCGTCATCTTAGTACTGTGAGGAGTGATCATTCAGATATCATATCTAAGTGTAAAAGCAATGACCGCAAGGCTCAAAATGAGCTTTTCGAGAGATTTGCACCAATTATGCTATCGATATGCAAACGGTATCTGCCAGATCATTTTAGAGCCGAAGACGCACTTATTAAGGGATTTAAGAAAGTGTTTGATCATATTAAGAGCTATGCTGGGGATGGCTCTTTTGAAGGATGGATAAAACGAATAATGGTCAATGAATGCCTAATGATTATTAGAAAAGACAAAAAGCATAAAAACATAATCCCTCTCGAGTCAAGATCCTTCGGGCAGGTCGCCGTAGCCCTCAATGACAACTTAGAATATGAAGATATACTTAAGTTGCTGGATCAATTGCCACAAGGATATCGGACCATATTTAATCTTTATGCCATCGAGGGTTACAAACACAGAGAAATTGCGGACTTGCTAGGGATCAGTATAAATACATCAAAATCACAATTAATCCTGGCTCGAAAGAAACTGAAAGCGATGATTAAAAAAAAAGATAATTGTAAATGGACAGCTTGAATGAAATAGATCAATTGTTTAGAGAAGGTGAACACCAAAAGGAGCTCGTATTGAATCAGGACTTGAAAAATAGAATGAGTCGTGAACTTGGCACACCTAAAAAGCGCAATCTCAAGATATACAAGTACGTAGGTGGTATCGCCGCTGCATTGCTAGTTATGGTCATAGTGTTCATGCCTCGTTCAAATGAATCTAATTATGAGTTAGAGGAGTTAACCTATAAAACTCATCCAGTAATTAATACAACGACTATTAATCTATTACCCACATTAGTTGACATAGTTTATGAGGAGGGCTTTTTAAAAGGGTGACGCTGAATCCATGACTGCTTAGGAACGAAATAATTAAATACTGTCGGAGTAATCATCGCAAGAAATCGATTATTGTGTCTGATGTAACAAGTCATTTCATAAGGCACAGATCCTACTGAACTCTTGATTTCTAAGGCGGTCCTAAAGTATAGGAGCTGATCGGCCCGATTGCTGATGGCGTCACGTACCAAGTCAAGAAGAATGTTGAGATAGAGTTGGTACTTCAGATTGTATGCTGAGCTTACTCCGATGAAGTGAGAATCCATTTTATCATCATCAATGGTCCACGTATAAAATGCGACCATCTCATCCTCCAAGAAATAGCCTATCATCTGTATCTCTTCTTGGAAAGACTCTTTGAGTATTTTAAAATAATTCTGCTGACTTTTAATCAATACAAACCCTGATCCAGACAAAATATCACAATACAATCGGTACATGTCGTCATTGTAATGCTGAACATCCTCAATGCTCAATATCCTTTTCTTAACAGGGCCGAACTTTTTGATAGCGTTCTTCATGCGAATCCGATACTTAGAGCGCATAGCTCCTAAATAATCATCAAAGCTTGTCCATGATGGATTAATTGACAGAATCATGTTAGGGTCAATCTGAAACGGATGTAGTCGATTACTACGATGCCCGTTAAAGAGGTGCTCAGTAAAGAAGTCCTTATACAGTACAGCGCTGAATTTTTGAGGAGTAGATCTAAGCTGCTTCTTTAGATCCAGGACTATTCCATCTACAATAGAGAATCTCTTTTGAATATCAATCTCTGAATCACGAAAATAAAATCCGTATTCGCCAGTAAGATAAAGGTTTCCGATATTGAGTAATCTAAACTGAAATTTGCTCACGATCCATTGCCTTGATCCCTGGAACCATCGTATAAAAGGCGAAGCAGACTGAGAGTAGTTCTGATATCTCAGAGCACTACTTAGTTTCAATATCAGATGCTGCAGCAGGATCACACCAATGGCTTGCTGCTCTCGATATACTATGACATATATGGACTGAATATGATCAGGAGCATCATCTTCTAAGACTTGTAAATAGCGAGATTGAGCAAAATTTTCATCAATAGCAATGACGTCCCACAATTCAGCTACTTGGCCGATAGCCAAAAAGTAACTATACGAAAAAACTCCACCCTTAATGGGATACTTTTTAGAATTAACAGGGATTAGTGTATTGATAGAACTCGACAAAGAATCAATTTTGGGTAGACATAAGTCTATATATAAATGATGTACGAAAGTACCGGT
>CAZJTO010000323.1:0-3219 GCA_964548935.1 uncultured Saprospiraceae bacterium | reverse complement strand
GCAAAGTAACCACTTTTTTCTGGATATTTCAATGAAAGCTTCTTGTACATCTTGACTGCTTTATTGATATGTCCTTGAGATTCAAGAATTTTAGCTAGGGACTCGGAGATTACACCTTCGTCAGAATCGTATTCAGATTCCTCCTCCGATTGTTGCTCTAGCTCAAGCAGCCACTGAGAAAAAGAAGATAGTCCTACTTGTTGATGATTATCAGTTTCGGGTTGATCGGTCTCAGATTCGTTGATGCTATCTGCTCTGATCTCAGGCTCTTCTACATCAGATTGTCCGCGCAATATTCTGTGATTTTGTTCACTGTGTGATTTCTCCTCCATTATATAATTGTCCTCAGAGATTTTTTCGGCGGACGCATCTAGTCGATCTTGTTGAACATGATCCACAGCGTCTAACTCCTCTGGTTCTGCGGTCGTCACAATTACACCACTTGCCGTCACTATCCTGTCTATAAATGTAGGTGCATTACTCTCTGGCTCCTCCTGAGCTACTTCTTCAACCTCCTCTTTCTGGACAGCATTAATTGTGTCATACAACTTGGGCCTATCTGAGCTATATAGCGCTGCGTCATGAATAAGATGCTCATATTTTTTCTCAAGACCTTCATCCTTCACCTTCTTAGCGAGGAGTGTTCTTAGATTTTGAGAATAAGGAAACTCAGCCACCCAGCTTTGTAGCTCTTCAAAAGACAAATCTTTTAGTAATTCTGGATGTTTGATATAGCTTATGAGTTTAGATCTTTGCACAATTGCTCTTTAATATGTCGCTTACTCCCATGCATCGTCATTACCAATTGGTAAAGGCCTTATTAAATACGTCCTGGTTTATCTGATCAAATATCGTGACAATTAATTCGTCTTGAACATCCTCTAATGACTCGGTACTCTCAAAATCTTGAAAGAATGAAAAGCTCTGATTCCAGGTGTCTTCTTCATCCTGCTTGTTGAAATAATCTACCTCAACAGAGATAGATAAGCGATTGAGTGCACTCCCTACGCCACCATTTTCTTGTTGCTCTGGAGCAACCGATGTAACATTAAAGCTTGATACAGACCCACTAAACTCGATATCAGGATTGTACTCGTCATAATTGAGACGAGTGCTGTTGAGCACTAATTCTTTGAAGGCCTCTGTAAACTGTATACCGATGTCTGGCGGTGCATTGAATGCTCGATTCTGAAATAAATCAATGTAAAAAGTGCTGATTGTTGGTGCTATGGTGATTCCTTTTAGGGAAACATTGCACGATGAAAAGAATAAGGCCGCAACTATTATTATCCTAAATACCATAATACTTAATCTTTCGATAGAGCGTACGCTCTGAAATACCTAACTCTTTAGCGGCTTCTTTTCGTCTGCCATTATATTTTTTCAGTGCCTTGATAATGTAATCTTTCTCCATTTCTTCGAGTGAAAGATTGTTTTCGACTACCTCCATTTGATCATAGTCCTCGTCACTCACCAATACAGGTCCGCTCTGATCTATGGGAACAGGTTCATGCAGTGTCGCCACATGAGGATCATATGATCTGTGTTCTTTTTGTACAGATTGATATGTCGGCTGCGCAGAGCTTAATTCCATTTGCTTTAAGCCCTCTACGTCTGATACGCGCAAGTCATTTGTCTTGATTAGTTCAAAGATTAATCCTTTGAGGTCCTGCAGGTCATTTTTCATATCAAATAGGACCTTGTACAAAATCTCTCTCTCATGCATGTTATCTGTGCCGTTTTGATCCAATTTAGAAGGCAGATAACGCTGCAATATGTTAGGAATTAGCTCCTTCAGCCTCTCCTTGGTGATAAGGCGATCTTCAGAAAGAATGGACAACTGCTCTACGACGTTGCGCAACTCTCTCACGTTACCAGGCCAGTTATAGTCAATGATCAGCGACTTAGCTTGAGGGTCGAGTTGAATAGATTCAGTGCGATACTTCTCGGCAAAATCCTGAGAAAACTTTCGGAAGAGCATATAGATATCCTCCCGTCGTTCTTTCAGAGAGGGTATCTGAATGGGAACGGTGTTGAGTCTATAATAGAGATCCTCACGAAACTTACCATTTCTGACGCGCTCCAATAAATCTACATTGGTCGCTGCAATAACCCTGACTTCTGTCTTGTGCACCTTAGATGATCCTACCTTAATATACTCACCCGACTCCAGCACCCTAAGTAGATATGCTTGAGTATCAAGCGGCATCTCCCCAATCTCATCTAAAAATATGGTTCCTCCTGAGGCCGTTTCAAAATAGCCCTTTCGATCACTAGTGGCGCCAGTAAAAGCTCCTTTCTCATGACCGAACAACTCGGAATTGATCGTGCCTTCTGGCAGTGCTCCGGTATTTATTGCAATGAATGTATTATGCTTACGTGAACTCAGACTATGAATAATCTTAGAGAACACTTCTTTACCCACTCCACTCTCTCCTTGTATTAAGACTGATAGATCAGTATTAGCCACTCTCATGGCTTTACTTAAGGCACGATTGAGCTCTTCAGATCGGCCTATAATTCCAAATCGCTGCTTAAGGCTCTGAATATTCAAACTATTTCACCTTTTAATGTCGCACTTGATGCGGAGTCAACACGGACATTGACATACTGGCCTGGGCCGAGACCTTCTTTCTTTGGAAATACCAACATCTTGTTCTGACTATTGCGCCCTTTAAAGTCTTCTAAAGACCTCTTGGAATCTCCTTCGATTAGGACCTTAAAGACCTTTCCTATGTCCTGTTGGTTAACTTGAAGAGATATCTTATTCTGTAGTTGTACAATTTCGGTCAATCTACGCTTTTTGATATCTAATGAAATGTCGTCAGGATATTTCTTAGCGGCTAATGTCCCAGGTCTCTCGCTGTAGAAAAACATATACGACATACTATATCTTGCCCACTCTATCATGCTTAGGGTATCTTGATGTTCCTCCTCCGTCTCAGAGCAAAAACCTGCAATGATATCAGATGATATGGCACAGTCAGGAATGATGCGATAGATGCTTTCAACTCTTTCCTTATACCACTCTCGATCATAAGTCCGATTCATCATCTCGAGTATCCTACTATTACCCGATTGCACAGGCAGGTGTATATAGTTGCAGATGTTTTCATATTTAGCCATGGTATGGAGCACGTCGTCTGTCATATCCTTAGGATGCGAAGTACTAAATCTTACTCTTAAATCCGGGTTGATCAATGCTACCATTTCCATGAG
>CAZJTO010000322.1:0-3255 GCA_964548935.1 uncultured Saprospiraceae bacterium | reverse complement strand
TAAAAAATGGCTCGTTGATCCAGAGCGTATCGTCTGCATCAAAAGCGATGACTTTGATCTGATCTCTCATCATAGTACTATGCTTCGAGTATTGTGTTTTCTCTCTGCTTTCGCAAAATAAGCAGTTTTAATAATTCCTATGATTATCGGAATTAAGAGCTGAGAGTCACACGAAAAACTTTTCATCTCAAGGGGCTTTAGCCCCCTTGAGGATAGCTGAACCCCTTGGGGTAAAACGGGAATTTGCAATGGTCTGAAGCCGCATTGAAGGTAGAATGTGATTCCTTCTCAATGGATTTCATCCCTTGTGGCTCTCACAGTAGTTCTTTGTTCAGCTATAAGTTGGTCCCAGTCATCCATTATCTGAATATAGCTCTCATCATCAGCGATGAACTCTAGCATCGGGTCCATCTTTAGCAGTCTCCAGGTCCATCCAAAGCCACCATTTTGTCTTATTGTCTTCAATTTCTTGATGGCTTCAGTTTTGTTATTCTGAATGGACGCCCTCCGCAGTAACATATAGTCCTTCCAGATGAGATGGCCCCATGATAGCCTATCATTATCGATGGCTACATGAGCATGATAGTATTTCCAAAGATCTTCATACTCAGAATTTCTTCCCTCACTTTTCAAAGCAAAAAGATATTGCTGAAAAATATAATAATCCCATCCTGGAGTGATACCTGTGGGCGCAAATACATGCTTAAGAGATATTACCATGGGATATACCTTTTCATACAACTGATTATACGCCTTCCACTCTTTACGCAAGAATAAGATCTGCAGTCTGGATACAAAGTCATTCTCGTTAACAAAAGATTGAGCCTGATCGAGATCTTTTTTAATATGTATGAAGGTTCTCAGCTTACTCCTATATTTGATTATGCTGTCTTGTCTGTTCTGAGGCTTGAAAAGGTCATGTTCTGCCAACAGTTCTTCGTCCATCCCCAAATAGTAAAAGGGAAACATGGAATGCTCGAAGTAGATCCCTTGATTGCCATTGGTTTTTAAATTTTGATAAGACAAAAGTGCGGCAGAGTCCAATCTATTTTGAGCAATATAAAGTAACGGCAGCACCAAGTATGTGCTAGGATATGAAGGCTCAATCTCAATGGTTTTCTTTAAGAAGAATTTTCCTCTTTCGAATTCTTGCAGTCCAAGATGAATGCGCCCAAGAGTATAATTGATAGCTGGAGATAGTGGGTCGAGTTCTCTGGCCTTTTCCAAAAGTGATTTAGCCTTTTCGTAATCTCTTCCTATGTCTCTGGCAAATAGTGAATACCAATGATACGTAATCGCTTGATTGGGATTGAGCTGTATAGATTTCTCAAAGGCCATTTTGGCTTGATCAAACTCTTTTAGACTCTCATGAATAATAGCTTTTAAGGCGTATGCTTCGGGCATATTGGGATGCAACTTCAAGCCTCGATCAAGATAGTCGATTGACTTGTTCCTGTTGTCTTCCACATCACCATCAGAATAAGATATCATCAGATGATGTACTGTCCCTAATTGTACTAAAGCCTGAGCATATTCAGGGTCTAAAGAGATGGCTTTTTCAAATAATTCTTTGGCGGCTAACAGAGAAGGAGTATTTCTTTTAGCCATGATCTGACGACCTTTTAAATAAGCTTCATATGCTTCAAGACTTGAGGTCGGTTTATCTTCTACGGCTACTCTTTGACCTTCCGTTAAGTTTGCATTTAGGGCAGCAGCGATTTTTTTAGTCACTTCAGTTTGAATGTTAAATACACTCTCACTATTTAATTCTCGGTCATATATTTCTGACCACACATGATCATCCGATTGTGCATTGATCAGTTGCACATTAACTCTTATTTGATTGTCTGCTCGTCTAAAACTGCCTTCTAAAATATGGGTAACTCCGAGTTGACTGGCAATCTCAGGAATGGGTTTTTCGGTATCTCTATATCTCAATACTGAAGTCCTCGAGATGACCTTGGTATTTCCCATTTGCGATAGGTGAGTAAGTAGGTCATCATGCAAACCGTCACAGAAATACTGATTTTCTTGTCCACTGCTCATATTAGTAAATGGCAAGACAGCCAAAGAAGCAATTCCTGACTCTTGGGCTAATGACGTTTCAACAGTGCGTTCCACTTTGGAATTATTGCTCAACCAGAAGGCAAGACTAGCCAAGAGAAATAATGTCAATAAGGATGTAATTATCAGCCTTGTTGACATGGTTCTTTTAGATTTTCCAGGTAGTTTGTTTTTATCAGGTACTATCATACCCTCATTAGTCAATGCATAAACCTCGATTGGTTCTTCTACATTCTTAAAGTCAAATTGTCCAAGAGGTTGTGTACTCAATCCTTCTTGGTTTTTGATCCTCCTTTGTACATCTGAACTCATCAAAACTCCTCCTGCTACTCCCATCGACTCTATGCGAGCGGCGATATTGACTCCATTGCCAAAAACATCATTGTCCTTCCTGACCACTTCGCCGACGTGGATGCCTATGCGCAGAGGTACCTTAACTCCTTGTCTAAATACCAACTGCATCTCATGCGCACAATTGACAGCATCTACACTACTATCAAAAAGGATAAGGCTTCCATCTCCATAGGTTTTTATGATCTCTCCTTGGTGATTTTTGACTTTAGCAGTAGTTACTTCCTGAAATCGGTTGAGGATGCCCATAGCTGTTCCTTCCCCTTGCTGCATGAGAGCCGTGTACCCGACGATATCGGCAAATAGTATCGCTGCAAGCCTACGTCCTGATGAGGGAGGATGATTTTCTTGATTAGTGCTCATTGTAATGCAGTAAATCGAACGATAGTCGTTGATCTTGATTAAAGATAGGGATAAATTTCAAAGGGGTGATCACAAGGGGCTGAAGCCCCTTGATTGAAATGCCAATCTATCCACTTTAATAGGCTTCAGCCCCCTTGTCACGACAACCTATATACACGAGCTAATTCTTATTTTTGACACGAATGTCAAGTGTAACAACGCTCTTCTCCATCCTACTTCTGAGTACTTCAGTCTATGCTCAGCTTCCAGCAGGATTCGTATATCTATCGGATGTGGCGCCATCTATCAAGCAAGAAGTGCGGTATGGTGGCACCAACAACTTTATCGGAAAGCCAATTGATGGATACGACGCAGAGACGATCATTCTGTCAAAGGAAGCGGCTACTGCGATGCTCAAGGTTCAAGAAGATCTGCGTAAGGCTAACTTATCACTCAAGGTCTATGACGCCTATCGACCACAGAGAGCGGTAGATCATT
>CAZJTO010000321.1:0-3260 GCA_964548935.1 uncultured Saprospiraceae bacterium | reverse complement strand
CTTTGAAGTAAGTTTTCTATTTTGGACAAGCGCATCAAACTTTATGGAAAACAGACTCTGACAAACTACCACAATGAATACAAAAGATGCCTCACAGAATTTTACCGAATTTGAACATATAGACCAGGAACAGCTACCTATTGCTGATAGCAAACTTCAAGGCTGGAAGCATTTTGCCGGTCTCTATGCTGCAGAGCATGTGGCAGCTACAGAATTCGTCATTGGTGCAACATTCGTAGCGCTTGGGGCGAAGACCATGGATATCATCATTGGTCTGTTAATAGGTAATCTATTGGCCATCTTGAGTTGGACGCTAATCTGTGCGCCAATAGCTGTAGATACGCGCCTCAGCTTATACAATTATCTGAATAAGATCGCGGGCAACTCCATGTCCAAGCTATACAACTGGGCCAATGTTTTGATTTTCACCGTGATCTCGGCAGCAATGATCACCGTGTCCTCTACTGGGATTCGCTATGTATTCGATATTCCAGCACAACTCAATTGGTATCCTACTAATCTGTGGTTCGTACTTATCGTATTTGTTGTTGGCGCATTCGCTGTAACAGTTGCGATATATGGCTTCAAGGCCGTATCTAATTTTTCAGGTATTGCAGCGCCATGGTTGTTCACCATGTTTGCCACGGGAGCAATGGTGCTAATTCCTGAGTTATCATTGGAAGTATTAGGACAGACACTACCCAATGGATTTAGCGACTTGGTGAAGATTGGAGATCAGGCCATTTGGACTGGCGTGGATAAAGATGGTGCCCCTGGTATCGGCTTATGGGAAATCATCGGATTTGCTTGGGCTGCCAACTCTATCACACATTTTGGCTTGATTGACATGATCCTATTCAGATATGCTAAGAAACCTTCCGATGGATTGGCGACCTCGACAGGGATGCTCTTTGGGCATTATATTGCATGGATATCATCTGGATTGATGGGAGCAGGAACTGGACTTATAGTCGGTAAGACTATTGCTCAGTTAGATCCTGGAGACGTAGCGTTTCACGCCTTAGGATGGTCGGGATTCATCATCGTAATCGTAGCTGGATGGACTACCGCGATTACCAACCTATATAGAGCAGGGATGGCCGCCCAAGCGGTGTTTCCTAAGTACTCCGGTCGAAAGACGACCTTCACAGTTGGTATTGTGATGGTTATGGTGGCTGCCTTCCCATTCGTTTTCACTCAGATATTAGGACTATTGACTTACGCCGGATTGGTCGTAGTACCAGTGGGAGCGATAGTCTTTGCAGAGCATGTGCTTTTTCCTAGGATCGGATACACCAGATACTGGTGCAAGTACCAAGACTATGTCGGCAGCAATGCTGCGATTATCTCATGGGTTGTTGGATTAGCCTTTGGATTTGGTCTCAATGCACTACAGATTATGCCATTCTATTATCTCTTTATTCCTACATGGATATTTACCATCATACTCTATACTGTGCTGGCTGGTTCTATGGGTGCTAAAAAGTCCTTCCCCGAGGAAGAACAAAAAGAAGCAGCGTATAATAAGCGTGTGGTGGACTATCAGACGCATATCGCCAAAACTGAAACAACAACCGAGAAACCAGTTACTGCACTAACCAGAGTCATGAGACTCGTGGCTTTGATCGCACTAGCTGTAACTTTTGTCTTAGCTGGCAATGTGCTATTCAGCAGCGTAGATCGGGTGGATTATATCGACAATCGGGAACTGTTTTACTCTGGAGCATTTATATGTACGATACTATACTTCGTATTAGCGACTTGGGCATTCAAAAGAAAACAAGCATAACCCCGCAGACCATGTCTCAAGATCTATTACTTCTTAATCAACGAAACCTCTCATCCGCGCCACACCAACTCAGTGTGCCATCATATGATCGATCAGCACTATCGTCGGGCATCGTACATATCGGTGTCGGAGGATTCCATCGAGCACATCAGGCCTTCTACTGTCACCAACTTATGAGTCAATCTAAGGCAAAAGATTGGGCCATTACGGGTATTGGACTCTTAGAATATGATCGCAAGATCTATGAGGCGCTTACTAGTCAAGATGGTCTATATACCCTCACAGTCCAGTCTCCTAATGGAGATGCTCATTCGGATGTCATCGGATCTATTAGGGAGATGCTCTTCGCTATAGATACTCCTGAACTAGTCTTGGACCGTATGTCGCAGGCTTCGACAAAGATCATCTCTATGACGATCACCGAGGGGGGCTATAACTTCAATCCTAACACAGGTGAATTCAACTTTGATAACCCCGCTGTTGCTCATGATCTGGCACATCCACAAGCACCACAATCGATATTTGGGTATATCACTGAGGCTCTCCGACGACGACGAGATAGCAACGCAGGGCCCGTGACGATCCTATCATGCGATAATGTCCAGCACAATGGCGATGTCACGAAAATGGTGATTACCACATTCTGTCAGCGGCAAGATCCTGCTCTATGCTCATGGATAGACAAGAATGTCTCCTTCCCTAACTCTATGGTCGACAGAATCACTCCGAAGACAAGCAGCGAAACCATCAGTTATATCAGAGAAGAATTCGGTATCATTGATGCTTGCCCTGTCAATTGTGAGCCATTTATCCAGTGGATCATTGAGGATAACTTTATCAGTGGTCGTCCGCCTTTTGAGGAGGTCGGCGTACAATTTGTAGATGATGTCACACCCTATGAAGAGATGAAGCTGAGGCTGCTTAATGCAGGGCACTCTGTAGTTGGGATTACCGGTGCCATCCACGGATATCCGACCATATACAAGTGCCTCGAAGACGAAATTCTTTCAAGCTATCTCAGAAGATATTTGGATGTAGAAGCAACGCCAGCTCTCAGTCCAGTAGATGGCATCAATATCGAGCAGTATAAGGATACATTGATAGAGCGTTTTGCTAATCCTAATATCAAGGATAGCGTAAGTCGCATCTGTTCCGAGAGCTCCGCCAAGCTTCCAAAGTTCATCTTACCGACGATCTTAATAAACTTAGAATCAGGAGGCAGCATCCGACTGGGAACCTTCATCATAGCCACTTGGTGCTACTATCATGATAAGGGCATCAATCAGCGTGGCGAGGCTCTTGAGATAATAGATGCCCTCGCAGGACAACTGGCTCGTCATGCGAAGAAGACCTCAGAAGATCCATTAGCATTCTTGAAGCAACCAGAGCTCTTTGGGGAGTTGGTTGATAATGAGCGCTTTACCGAGGTATACCGTGAGCTTATTGAGAAGATATATGCGGAAGAGGATAT
>CAZJTO010000320.1:0-3262 GCA_964548935.1 uncultured Saprospiraceae bacterium | reverse complement strand
ACAATAACGATATCTCAATCTCAGATCCTAACCTCTGCTCTGACATAAGCTCAGTCGTCGTTAGAATATTTGAAGATGATGCAACTGGGCAATTAATAGCTGACGAGACATTTGACGGCAACTTTACTGAGTTGACGATCTCAGATCAGAATATTTTGGTAGACCTATCGAGAATCTTCATTACAGTAGAGACGATGGACCAGTGTGGCAACTTAAGCGCTGATACAGTGTCTCGTAATGTAATTGTAGAGGATAACATAATGCCAACAGCGGCATGTGATGATATTGTCACAATCAACCTCAATGACGAGGGTTGGGGCATTGCAAGTTCTCAGGCGTTTGATAGAGGAAGTAATGATAACTGTGGGCCTGTAGACATCTGTATTACAAGGTTAGATGACTTAGCGTTGTTTGATGAGTTAGACGGAGATGGTAACAACCTGGTCAACTTTGAAGAATTCACGGCGGCTATAGCAGCTACAGGGAGAGTAGGAACAAACTACTCAAGCCGTACGACGGATGTAGGCGGTACGGAGTTCATTAATAGAGATAGCCTGTGCACTAACAGACTACAGTTTGAGTGTGCCGATGCAATGGCTTCATTCTTAGGACAGAATGTGAGTGTTGAGCTGACGGTAACGGATGTTAACGGAGTATCGAGCACTTGTACTTCTGAGGTAGAAGTTAGAGATAACGGGGTTATAGATACAGTGTTAGTCTTAACTGGAGATCAGCTGATCAATTGTGGTGATGACTTTAGTCAGTTCATACCATTTGATGATCAGACAGTTAGATTCTTAACTAACTGTGGTATTCCGATGGCTCCCACTTATACAGTAGATACCAGTGGTGTTAACAACTGTGGTACAGGGGTGATCCTCAGAAATTTCTCTGCAGTTGATCAGACAGGACAGGTGTTTACACATACCCAGACGATTAATATTGGGACCGAGGCTGACATAGTCAGCCCTGAGCTTGTACCTGGATTTTGGCCAGAAGATTTCGATGGCGTAGGCTGTACAGGAAGCAACATTGCTCCTGAAAACCTACCTGCGGAGTTTGTTCCAGACTTCAATGCAGATGATTTCTCTTGTAGCATGGCAGATCTCATATTCGACGATATCGTGTTCAGAAACGTCGATGGATTCTGTGTGAAGATATTACGTACATGGACACTGATTGATTTCTGTCAAGTAAGCGCAACAGATCCAGAAGCTGGAAGATATGAGCACTTACAGATCTTGAGACTTACGGACGAGGATGCACCAGTTATAACAGCAGCTGCAGTTGAAGAACGTGCAGTGACCGACCCAGTGGCATGTGCAGCATTTGTTTCACTAGAGATTGATGCGGATGATTGTCATGATACGGATGACCTAATCTGGAGCTATACGATTACTTCTGATGGAGCATTCATGTTAGCAGGTGATGATAATGAGATCAATACTAACTTGCCACTAGGCAACTATGCGATCGAATGGAACGTAGAAGATCCATGTGGTAATGTTGGTGAGACATTCATCCAACAACTTGTCGTATCTGATCCACAGAATATCTGTGGTACTGATGGTGGAGATGTCGGAGTGGCAGCCTTGTCAGGTAGAATTACTACAGAGCGTGACCTTGCCATAGACAATGCAGTAGTGTCACTTGCCACTAGTAGCAGTCAGATGGCATCATTTTCTACAGATATAGATGGAGTATTTAGCTTTAGCAACGTGCCACAGGTCCAGAGCTATGAGATAACAGCTCAGCGTGCTGATGACTTCCTCAATGGTGTCACCACACTTGACTTGGTCTTAATGCAGAGACACGTCTTAGGACTTGACTTATTAGATAGTCCGTATAAGATAATTGCCTCAGATGTTGATGGTAATGACGGTGTGTCTGCGGCAGACTTAGTAGCTATGAGGAGTCTACTATTGGGTACATCTTTTGATTTCCCTATAGGTCGACCATGGACATTTGTTGATGGAGATCAGACCTTTAGCGATAATATATCGCCATTCCCGTACGACCAGTCGGTCACGGTAACTAATCTCTCGGTAGATCTTAATGATCTTGCCTTTGTAGGGATTAAGATGGGCGATGTGAATGAAAACGTGTTCCTCGAGAGCGCAGCCTTGGCAGGTACACGGTCTATCGCAGCTCTTAAGTATGTTGTTAAAAACAACGCTCTCGGGGCTACTACAATAGATATCTACAGCGATGAAACTATCGACTTCGATGGTATGCAAATGGAGTTAAACTTCGGTGATGCTCTCGGAGAGATCGAGGGAATCCGTTCAGATGCATTCGTAATCAGTAGTGATGACTATAGAATTGAGGATCACAACTTGAAGATGACGATAGCTACTCCAACGACAAGTAGAATCGATGATGGAATAATTCTATCTATAGATCTATCTGGACATGTTGATAAAGCTGATTCTCAAGAATTAGTTAATCTCATTAACGATAGACTACAGGCTGAGCTATATACTACCACAGGAGGTGAGCTTAAGGCCTCAGAGATTGCCTTGAGTGAGGAGAGATTAGATTTAGCCGAAGGATTTGTCCTTGGGCAGAATGCTCCTAACCCATTCTCGAGTAGTACAGATATAAGATTTTACAATAACGTAGATGGCCCGATCACAACCACGATCTACGATGTCTCAGGTAAGCAAGTTTATGTGAATGAAACATACTACACAGTAGGATGGCACAAGATGAGCATATCGGCTGACGACTTAGAAGGGGAGGGGCTCTACATCTACGAGCTTAACAATGGCACTGCGGTTATTCGCAAAAAGATGATAGCCTTAAAGTAATAGGATGACATTGAATAATTGCAAAAGAAAAAGACCCATGAATACGATAAATAAAATTCAAGAATCGATGACATCAAGAAGTCTCAACATGGCAGGCTCAAGCCTATGGAGCTTATTCATAGCGATGATATTGATATCTGTTGGCAGTCAGACGCTGTCTGCGCAAGATTGCTCTCAGCGAGCAGTAGCTTGTAACAACAGGTTAAATATCCCGCTTAACGAAAACTGTGAAGCAATCATCACGATAGACTTGATCCTTGAGGATCAAGTTGGTGATGACTCAGATTATGAACTCAGAATATTTGACCCAGAAGGTATGCTGTTAGAGTCCAATGTACTAACGGAGGACTTCGATTGTCAACCTCTCAATGTAGAGGTAGAGTGCTTATCATCAGGTATATTTTGCTGGGGATCTATAGTTATCGAAGATAAGATTGCGCCGAGTCTAACCG
>CAZJTO010000319.1:0-3268 GCA_964548935.1 uncultured Saprospiraceae bacterium | reverse complement strand
ACACTCTTTCAATAAATGCATAAATGAATTACATTTGCAGCCCTAATTAAAAAGTGATGAAAAAAGATACACATCCATCAGAATATAGACTTGTTGTTTTCAAAGATTTCTCTTGTGATAAATCATGGTTGTCGCGTTCATGTGCCAACACAAAAGATACGATCACTTGGGAAGATGGTAATGAGTATCCACTTGTGAAGTTGGAGATATCCAACCAGTCACACCCGTTTTTCACAGGTAAAATGAAATTTGTCGATACGGCAGGACGTATTGATAAGTTCAATAAGAAGTTTGCCAAATTTGGCAACAGAAAAAAAGTGGCAGAGCCCGCAGCTGAAGCTCCGACTGAAGCCGAAGCTCCAGCGGAGGAGACAGCAGAGTAAAAAACTATAACTAAAAAGTAGATAACCTCACCTTAGGGTGGGGTTTTTTTATATGAGTAATTTCGATATAGTCCTATTTGATGATATACAATGGAAGCAGCTATTTCCATTGACTTTATCCAGACCCTGTAGTTTGATCAGGGTGGGCATGTCAACAATTGCAGATAAGTGGAAGCAGAGCTTAGGCAACACTCATACATACTATCATACTGCGGATTATCTACGAGAGCGATTTAAACCATCAATGGCATCAGAGGCGCTACTGGTCAATGGCGCAACCTTGCCTACACCGGATCTAGTGACCGCCATCCAAAATCTACCTAAAGGAGTCCTGCTAAAGAGTGGAGAAATTAATGTTGCCTTCAAGCTAGATGACTATAATTATGAGCACGCTTTAGGAGATATCCTGAGTGGTCTGCCGACTCAACAGATAGATTCGGTAGAGCTATTACAGTATCCTGAGGATATCTTGCGCCTAAACGATGTATGGATTGAGCGTGATTTTAAGCGTGAGGATATCGGCATTTTAGGTCATATTGATGTTGATACTAAGGTGATTGGCTCGCCAGAGCAGATCCATATCGGAGCCGGTGCCATGGTGCATGCTCAGAGCATCAATACTACTGATGGTCCCGTCTATATCGGCAAAGACGTATTAGTCATGGAGGGGGCAATGCTGCGAGGGCCGCTGGTGATTCATGACCGCAGCGTCATTAAGATGGGTGCGAAGATATATGGCAAGACTAGCATCGGTAATCGATGCAAGATCGGTGGCGAAGTGAAACGAGCAGTCATCCATTGTCACAGCAACAAGGGGCACGATGGCTATCTAGGAGACTCGGTTATTGGAGAGTGGTGCAACTTCGGTGCTGACAGCAATAACTCCAATATGAAGAATACCTATGGCAAGGTAAATCTATACGATATAGCTGTCGGTCAGAAGAGAAAGACCGATGAGCAGTTCTTGGGTATGATCATGGGCGATCATTGTCGCTGCGCCATCAATACACAATTTAATACAGGGACGGTGGCCGCTTATTTTGCCAATATATTTGGAGAGCCGCCATCGACATATATCAAGCCATTTCAATGGGGTGAAGGCGGAGTCTATGATTTGGATAAAGCGATTGCGGTGACCCGCTTGGTTTATGAACGACGGGCCATGTCATTTACAGCAGGAGACGAGACGATCATACGACACATATTTCAAGCCTACGCCCAGTGAAGCGAGCGCCATGGTATAAGATGGCCTTAAGCTATGTGAGAGATATTCATATAGAGAGTTGTAGTTCGGAGCATAACCCTGATATGCAGGTCCTCTTATCTCGAGGGCGCTATCAGCTCGTGACAGCCAAGGCGATTTACTCTCATGAAGACCTGTATAGCAACTTCTCTAAGGTGTTAATTGACACCGTTGACCTTTCTAAAGCTGAGGTGCGCAAGGTGTTAGTGCTTGGGCTCGGATTAGGGAGTATACCGATCATATTGGATCAGATCGAGCCAGGAGCGTTTGAGATCACTGCGATCGAAATTGATGAAGTGGTTTGTCAGCTGGCGGCGGAGTACGCTTATCCGATGATACAATCACCTATCCATACAGTGATCGCTGATGCCTATCAATATGTAATGGATTGCAAGGAAGAATTTGACCTCATCTGTGTAGATCTGTTTTTAGGGGATACGACTCCACCCAAATTTAGATCCAAGAAGTTCTTAGAGCGGCTGGCACTGTTGACTAGTCATTCTGGAGCTATATTATATAACACAATCGCCTATACCGATCATGACAAGAAGAGATCAAAGGGCTTCTACTTGGATGTGTTCAAGCCTGTTTTTCCAGAGTCGGAGATGGTCTATGCACATAAAAATTATATGCTTATCAGTCACAGCCGTTGGTTTAGGTAACGGCAAGTGCTACTTTTACGCTCCTAAATAAGAGTACTATGATGAATATCAACGTATATGTCCTGATAGGTCTTACGGCCTTCTTTCTACTTTCAGGGATTATATCAGGCTTCGCCTTTGGCTTTTGGTGGGCCTTACCTCTATTGATCATTGGATTGATCTTATTAGCGATATACATTCTTTTTGGAAGCGTCAATTCTGCGGCCAAGCATATCCAGGAGGAAGAGTTTGAAGAGGCAGATAAGAAGCTTGCCCTTACACTTAAGCCAGATTGGCTCTACGTTACTCAGCGGGCATTCTATTATATCATGAAAGGGAGTATCGCTATGCATCGCAAGGATATGACTGAAGCAGAGGCCTTGTTTGACAAGGCGCTAGCCATGGACCTCCCCTCTGATAATGAAAAAGGCATGTTGCTATTACAGCTTGCTAACATCAATGGCTCTAAAGGAAAATGGAGAGCTGCTAAAAATTATGTGCGTGAAGCGAAAAAGCTAAAGATTACCGAAGCACCGATCAAGGCTCAGCTCCTACAAATAGAAAAAGCTGTAGGTCAAAGCGGACAAATCAAAGCTGCTCGCAGCATGGGTAAGCAGGGTATGGGAATGATTTCTCAAGGAGGTAAGAGCAAGAGACGACGACCAAAGTCTAGATAGTTAGAAAATTATCAAAGAACACACCTTTTTTCGAGCCTATCTTTACAACCATCGATTAAAATCGCACTTTGTTGAATGAAATCTATTTATTCAATGAATTCATTAGATTATTTGCAATAAACATCCGCTTAGGTATATATTTGTAATAGCAATCGAAGGATAGCATAAAATAAATTTTTGACAATACTGTGAGGTGATGAAACAGGTAGACGTGCCCTCTTGTCTCGGGGGTGGAGGATTGCGATAAACTTGCAAAAGCTAAGCTCTCCGTGGAGGTTCGAATCCTTCTCTCACAGCCAGATACTATCAGGTGATAGGTTTTCT
>CAZJTO010000318.1:0-3282 GCA_964548935.1 uncultured Saprospiraceae bacterium | reverse complement strand
CAAATATGACATCGTTGGTTTTTTGATGGATTTTTTCGTAGATACCTTTATTAAGAACATCAACTCTATTGAGTTTCTTTTGACTGGCTTCATAACTCGATAAGTAATGATTTTCAATGTTGGATAATTTTACATCAACAAATGCCTTCATGGACTCGATAACCTTTGCATAGTTGAGTGGCATGAGCCTATTTCTAGTCTCACCAATCATCTGGGTCCGATGCTTACTAAATTGATAGATCCCCAAGAATACAGGTACGATAATAACCACCAGCATGGCAACTGCAAGAGGATTATAGAGTAGCAATGCGATTATAAGGATGAGTATTACCGTCATTTCTGTAGCAAAATAAAACGTTGGATTCAGATAGTGCGATGCAAATCTCATTGGGATATCAACGATATTATATACCTTTTTACCGGACGTTTGATCTGTTAAAAATAGGTAACCCTGATCATAAAATTTCTTAAACATCTTCTTGTTAAGTCGTAGGGCGATATTGTATGAAAACCGAGTCTGTATATACACGATCCATAGGCTCACGGCATTCTTAATAACAAAAGTGATGAAGATCACGATTGACAAGAAGAACAGCAATTCAATTTCACTAGACGCCCCAATCCATTGATAAATCTGTCTCAGACCTAAATTGAAGTAATGCTCTATAGTCGAGATGTCTTCAGTCTTGATATACGCACCTGAAGTAATAGTATCCCCCTCGAGCGCACCTCTGATGAGTACTAATATTGTGGCTAATCCTAAAACGTCAAAAAAAGCATTGATCAACATCAGCCCAACCATATAGACAGAGCGACGCTTCTGATCTTGATCTAATACTGTGAGGATATTTCTTACAGCGTTAAAGAATGGATTATTAATGAGCAGCTTTAGCAAATGAGTGGCTTATATATTGCGAATTTATGTAATCTTAACAACATCTCTCTTGTGGTTGGATAGCTTAACTTTGTATTTAAATATGTCATCGTGAAGATTCCATTTTATAAATATCAGGCCACCGGCAATGATTTTGTCATAATTGATCATTATTCGACTCGCTATTTTGATAGTATAAGTACTGATCAAGTGGAGCATATATGTGACCGTAGATTTGGTGTCGGGGCTGATGGCATGATGATTATCGAACCTGACAAACAATACGATTTCAGGATGGTCTACTATAACAGTGATGGTCGTCTGAGTAGTATGTGCGGCAACGGTGGTCGAGCCATATCTCATCTTGCATATAACTTAGGACATATTCAGCAGACGGCCTCTTTTATCGCCGTAGATGGGCCACATCAGGTTAAAATAGATGGGGGGCAAGTAGAATTGAAAATGAACGAAGTATCTAAAATCAATAGATCAGGTCAAGATTATGTACTCGATACTGGATCACCTCATTATGTAAGTTTTAAGGATGATATTAGTAACATCGATATCATACCCGCAGCTCATGCCATTCGATACAATCCTGAATTCAAAGAAGATGGGATCAATGTGAATTTTGTCAAGCTCTGTCAAGACCATATCGCTATGCGCACTTATGAGAGAGGAGTAGAAGGGGAAACTTTGTCTTGTGGTACTGGAGTCACTGCTGCTTCTTTAGTTTATATGGATCAAAATGATCAAGCACACGGATCACATAAGGTAACTGTAAAGACTGAAGGTGGCAGCCTGGAAGTTCGGGCGGTGAAAGATGATGGCGTCTATACCGAGATATGGTTGTGTGGTCCCGCTGTCAAGTCTTTTGAGGGGGTCATAGAATTATAGCTCTAATTCGTAATTCAATTTTGCATTTTGTAATTCGGCCAAAGCATGCTGGTCGTTAAGTTTCTTAGCTACCTCGATACCATTGTTGTAGGTTTTAAGTGCCTCTTCTGATTCTTCGGTTAGCACATAAGTCGCGGCGAGATGATAATATAACCCTACATAATCAGGATTTATATCCTTCAGCCTGGTGTAATAAATTATAGCCTGAGGATAGTCCCCAGTTTTGCCATATTCTTGCGCCAAGGCGAATAATACAAATTCGTCCTTTGGGTCTTGAGCTATCATTTCCTCAAGTTGCTTAACACGCCAATTATCCATCTTTACCTCGCTTTCTGTAAACCTTACTTTTGTGCACCTCGTTATAAAAGAGGTATAACAAAAATAGCACGAATGAATCTACTTGTTTGTATAAATAAAACACCAGAAACGACGGCTAAAATAGCCTTCACAGATGGGAATACTCAGTTTGACACGAATGGAGTTCAGTTTATCATGAATCCTTATGATGAATGGTATGCGCTCGTGAGAGCATTAGAGCTCAAAGAGCAGCATGGAGGGACGGTTACAGTGATTAATGTGGGGACAACCAGTAATGACAGTGTCATCAGAAAAGCTCTGGCAATCGGTGCTGACAAAGCCGTAAGGGTCAATACAGATGCGACTAATTCAATGATGGTTGCTAAGAATATAGCTGACTATGTCCAAGCCAATGACTTTGATATCGTATTCACAGGTAAAGAATCCATCGATTTCAATGGTTCAGAAGTTGGTGGTGCAATTGCAGGATATTTAGGTGTTCCATTTGTGTCTTACGCTTCGGCAATGGAACATGATGGTAGTACGGCAACAGTGACAAGAGATATAGAGGGCGGTGTAGAGGTTGTGCAAGTCAGTGGAAAGTTTGTTTTATCTGCCGCTAAGGGATTAGCAGAGCAGAGAATCCCGAACATGAGAGGAATTATGATGGCAAAGAAAAAACCATTGGAAGTAGTTGAGCCTACGGCGACTACAGCTCATATGACTCTCACAGAATACACCTTGCCAGCGGCAAAGTCTGGTGTGAAGATGATCGATCCAGAAAATATGGATGAACTCGTTAGATTACTTCAGGAAGAAGCAAAAGTTATTTAATTAACCTCAATTTTAATTTGAAATCATGGCAGTATTAGTAATAGCAGAAAATCCAAAAGGGCAATTCAAAAAGTCCGCTTTTGAGGTTACACATTTTGGACATGTTACAGCACAAGCATTAGGTACAGAGTGCATTGCTCTCGTCATAGGTGATGCAGCAGGTCCAGAACAATTAGGGAAATATGGTGCGAGTAAAGTGGTTCATGTAGCGCACAATGGTGGTTTTGACACCGTAGTATACAATAAGATTGTCTCTCAAGTTGCCGATCAGGTTGGTGCTGATGTAGTGATCCTGAATCACTCAGCTAATGGAAAAGCCCTCTTGGGTGGCCTGGCTGTTGCCCTTGATGCAGGCGTAGTATCGCAAGTCAATGCGGTGC
>CAZJTO010000317.1:0-3290 GCA_964548935.1 uncultured Saprospiraceae bacterium | reverse complement strand
CAGGTGAGATCCTTGATGCGGATTACCAATCTCGAAGTATGGGTTACCGTGCAACCTAATGACGACTTGCAGGGCACACGACCAGTTGCTGCGATCAGTTTCTTAGGCGAGTCCAATACAGACAACTTCTCAAATCCTAACACCGTCTGGCAGCCAAATAATACGGGTAATCCTCTGTTCTTAGATGTCGATGGTAATCAGTTGCCTGACAATGACAATAGTGATCTATTCAGAGGATTGGTCAATGATGATCTGACGAGGCAATTTGACAATACAACGACCTTATTGCGTACGAGATATGGACTTAATCAAGTTGAAGACTTCGAAGTTCAGACGATGCGGAGGTTACAGCCATCGGAGTATACATTTAATCCGGAGCTAGGCTTTTTATCCCTCAATGTGAGATTACAACCTACTCAAGTATTGGGTGTGTCTTATGAGTATACCTATACTCTCAATGGTAATGAAGTATATAAAGTTGGGGAGATATCGAATGAGTCTAATACAGGTGGTACAGACGAGGAGAATAACCCTGCGCCGACAGATGTGATCTATGTGAAGATGCTAAAGCGATCGATACGACGAGTAGATTTGCCAGCATGGGACTTAATGATGAAGAACATCTACTCGCTCAATTCTGCCAGCCTATCTCAGGACGGCTTTGAGCTGGATATATTCTACGAAGACAATGAGACATCTACCATAAAAAGATTTATACCTGCCGCGGGATTTGATAGAATACCCCTGTTGAATTTATTTCAGTTGGATAGATTGAATTCAAGAAATGACCCTCAGCCAGATGGTGTCTTTGATTTTATACCTGGAGTAACCGTCAATTCCCGTACGGGAAGTATCATCTTTCCTGTATTGGAGCCGTTTGGAAATAGTCTGAGGGAGCTATTGAACAATGATGAAGAACTATTTGAGCGATTTGGGTTTCCTGAGCTCTATGAAAATACAGTTACTATAGCTCGAGAGAATCTTGAGAGAAACAGATTTTTAATAAGAGGTGAACTGAAGAGTAATTTTTCTTCGGAGATCAGCCTCGGATCGTTTAACATTCCACGAGGATCCGTAACAGTCCGTGCAGGAAGTCAGGAACTCCGAGAAGGCATAGATTATGAAATAGACTATGGTATCGGCAGGCTCAAAATACTAAATGACGCCTTCATACAGCAGGGCGTTCCCATCAGAGTGTCCTTTGAAGATCAGAATCTCTTTGGCCTGCAACAGAAGACTTTGTTTGCGTTGAGGGGAGAGTTAGAGGTTAATGATAATTTGAGGATTGGAGCTACTTATCAGCGCTTATTTGAGCGTCCATTTACCCAAAAAGTAAATTTGGGTGACGATCCTATTAATAATAGGATTTTTGGATTGGACGTGAATTATACAAGTGAGGCGCCATTTCTAACTAGACTAGTTGATAAACTACCATTCTATAGTACTAATGAGGCTTCATCATTATCCTTGTCTGCAGAAGTAGCGGCGATTAAGCCAGGGACAAGTGGAGCTATTAACGATCCAACTACTGACAGCCCAGCAGTCAGTATTGATGATTTTGAAGGCGCCACCAGTAGCGTACCACTTGGCAATAGTCCAACACGGTGGACCTTGGCGAGTACGCCACTGTCTTTCCCGGAGTCAGAATTGACTAATGATCTCGCTTATGGAGCTAATAGAGCACTGGTCAATTGGTATGTGGTTAATGACTTTTCGATAAGAACTCAGCAAGACAACGCCGATTCATATACCCGTAGGGTAGAACAGACTGAGCTTTTTGAGCGACAACTTGATGTCACTCAGATCCCAGATCTACTGACCTTTGATGTGAGTTACTATCCATCGGAACGCGGCCCATATAACTATGATCTACCTCAAGGTACATCGGTGTCTGCTGGTATCGAGATTAATCCTGAAAATGAAGAAATCACATTGCGTGATCCAGCAAGTCGATGGGGAGGAATCATGAGATTTTTGGATACAAACAATGATTTTCAGGCAGCCAATATTGAGTATATAGATTTCTGGATGCTTAATCCATTCTTACAACGGCGAGATGGAGATCACCTGCCGGATGAATCCGGTACGATAGTTTTTGATTTAGGTAATATTTCTGAGGACGTCCTGAATGATAATATTCAGTCGTATGAAAACTCTTTACCCCTGCCTGATGAACTTGTGGCGACACGACAGACGGTCTGGGGTGAGATTCCACTGACAGTTCCAAATGTAGATGCTTTTGACCGAAACAATTTTGATGCACAAGATTTAGGCTTTGATGGCTTAGATGACGTTAGAGAGCGGGACCAATTCAGAGATTACATTGATGCCGTGTCTTCGCTTGGCTTAGTGAACCTCGGAGATCCGAGTAATGACAATTTCGTGAGCTTCAGAGATAATGATGTCTTCTCAGATGATGCTACTTTACTAGAGCGATATAGAAGGTTTAATCACCCTCAAGGCAACGCACAGAACAATACAGGTGTACAGGTAGGCTTGGGTAACCCTGAGCCAGATACTGAGGATCTTAATGGAAACAGATCCCTCGAGAAGAGTGAAAGCTACTGGGAGTATCCTATTGCCATTAGGAACCTCAATGGAGAGTTAGATTTGGAAGGCTTGGATTTTGTTACAGATGTAAGAATAATACCAAATCCGCAAACTCAAGAAGAAGAGCAGTGGTATCGCTTTAGGATTCCACTGGAAAGCGGTACTCCCATCAATGGAATTGAAGGCTTCCAGTCTATTCAGTTTATGCGGATGTATATGACAGGATTTGACACCCCTAAGACGTTTAGGTTAGCGGATTTAGAATTAATCCGTAATCAGTGGCGACGACTACCGATCGATGAGACCTGTCTCGACGAAGGAGACCCGACCTCAGTGGAGTGGATTATCGATGAAGTCGGAGTTCAAGAGAATGATGCGAGATTACCGTTCAACTATATCCTACCGATGGGTATTGTTCAAGAGCGATTTGTGAGCACATTCACCAATGTACTGCAAGATGAAAACTCCATGAGCGCCTCAGTATGCAACTTGCCAGATAGCTGTGAGGTGATGGCGTATAGGCTCACAGAGCTTGATATGAGGTTGTATGATAGCTTGCAACTATTTGTCCATGCAGAGGCACGAGATGAGTTAATGGATAATGGAGCGTTATTAGAGGATGGACAGTTATCGGCTTTTATAAGAGTAGGAAAAGATTTCGACGAAAATTACTATGAATATGAGATTCCTCTGACCTTATCTGATCCTGACAATATAGCAGGTAACTCCAGACAGTCAGC
>CAZJTO010000316.1:0-3320 GCA_964548935.1 uncultured Saprospiraceae bacterium | reverse complement strand
GGCAGGCGGGCTCAGTCGTCCCTCCTTTGTTATGAAGAAAGCTTTTAGAGTAATGCAGCAGGATTGTATAACGATTTGATAGGTTGATTTGGATCACTTGTTCATAAAATAACCCCAAAGGGGTGTCATATCTGTAGCTGCGAATGATAATTCGCAGCGGTTTGAGATCACCGCTTTGATTTTGGCGGATTTTTTGACCAAAAATGTGACAAAATTGGGGGATGAACGCCTCATTTAGCCAGAGGTCAGGATGACGATGTAGATATCTGTTTAGCCAGTGGAGGGCTTCTACTTCCCCACAACCTTCACCACATACTTATTCTTCTTACCATTTTCGATCATTAGGTAGCTGCCGTGGATGAGATCATCACTCGTGACAGCGGCATTGTGATCACCGACCTTGACCTTATTGACAGATATGGCATTGTTCTTAATGGCACGTCGAGCGTCACCATTAGATGAGCAGATGTCGCTATGTGTGGTGAGCAGCTCTACGATATTGACGCCAGCGGCATCGATAGGGGTCTTCACCTCAATAGAAGGGATCTCTTGAGCGATCGTGTCAAAGTCCTCTGGTCGCAATGCCTTCAGCTGCTCTTGAGAAGACTTCTTGTTGAAGAGGATTTGCGATACTGCTACCACACTTTTATAATCATCGGCAGAATGTATCCTGCTGACGAGCTCTTCTGCGAGTATCGCCTTGAGCTTGTTGGGATCATCAGCATGGTCTGATTCAAGCGCTTCGATCTCCTCCTTCGATTTGAATGAGAAGTATCTGAAGAACTTCGGCAGATCGGCATCAGCGGCATTGATCCAAAACTGATAGAACTTATATGGTGAAGTCATCTTAGGATCGAGCCATATGTTGCCTTCCTCAGACTTACCAAACTTCTTGCCATCGGCCTTAGTCAGCAGGGGAGAGGTGATCGCATATGCTTTGCTGCCCGTGATATTGCGACGGATGAACTCCGTACCTGAGGTGATGTTGCCCCATTGATCTGAACCTCCCATCTGGTAGGTACAATCGTGATGCTTATACAGATGTAGGAAGTCATTGGCCTGAAGGAGCTGATAGCTAAACTCCGTGAACGATATCCCCGTCTCCAAGCGCTTTTTGACGGCCTCCTTGCTGAGCATATAGTTGACGGTGAGATTCTTGCCCACATCACGTAGGAAGTCGAGCACGTTCATCTCCTTGTAGAAGTCGTAGTTATTCATGAACTCGGCCTTGTTAGGGCCATCCGTAAAGTTGAGATACTTAGAGGCTTGTTCTTTCTGAAACTTGAGGTTGCTATCCAATTCTTCATAGGACTTCAACTGTCTCTCCTTGTCTTTGCCGGATGGATCTCCGACACGGCCCGTAGCACCTCCAAGTAAGAATATCGGCTTATGTCCCGCTCGCTGCCAGTGTGATAAGATCATGATCTGGACATAGTTGCCGATCGTCAGGGACGGCGCTGTCGGGTCAAAACCGATGTAGCCAGTACGCATACTTTTGTCCAAGTCTTCACGAGCACCTGGGGTGATATCGTGTAGCATTCCCCTCCATGTCAGTTCATCAATAAAATTCATCGTACGAGCTGTTTTTTTGAATCGCTGCAAAAGTAGAATAATCCGATCTAACGATTATCTATATTAGCGATCTATGATTAATGGTATGAGGAGATGAGCTTTGAACGATTTATAGCAAATCGTCTGTCACTCACGACTGGCGGTAATTTTTCGGCACTCATCTTAAGGATTGCGGTGCTGTCTATTGCCTTGAGTGTAGCGGTGATGATCATCACGACCACGGTGATCAAAGGCTTCAAGGAGGGCGTCACCTCCAAGGTCTTAGACTTCTGGGGGCACATCCATATCACTGATGGCAACGTCGGAGACTCCTTTGAGCTCATCCCTATCGACGTCGATCCATCCTTAGTGGCAGATATAGAGGATATCGGACAGATTACTTATCAGCGTCCCCCGTCGATCATTCGTCCCGATCGAAAGCCCCCCGTCCAGACTACTTATGGCGGTGTGGACCGGGTAGAGACCTATACTATCGTACCTGCGATCTTGAGTTCTAAGTCGGATTTTGAAGGAGTGCTCCTCAAAGGCTACGAGTCGAGCTATCAATTTGAGCGGATCCAGTCCTACATGAAGCGTGGGTCATGGATCAGCTATCCCGCCGAAGGCCCCGCTCAGGAGATCGTGCTCTCAGAGCAAATCTCTAAGCGGATGAACTTTGATGTAGGCGATAAGATGATCATCTACTTTATCCTCGATGGCGACCAATACAAAAAGCGATTTACCGTCAGCGGCATCTATAAAACCGGACTCGAAGAGTACGATCGTCGGTTTGCATTAGTAGATGCGAGAGTACTGCAAGAGGTGTTAGACTGGCGTGAAGATCAGGTCAGCGGCTTAGAAGTCTATGTCGATGATCTCGATGATGCCGTACTACTCAATGAGTATATCTACTTTGAAAAACTGCCCCGCAACCTATATAGTCAGTCTATTCAGACTAAGTTCTATCAGATCTTCCAATGGTTGGAGCTACAGGATATCAATGAGCATGTGTTGATCCTGCTGATGATCTTGGTGGCCATCATCAATATGATTACGGCGGTGTTGATCTTTGTGCTGGAGCGCACCGAGATGATCGGCGTGTTGAAGTCTGTGGGCGCCTCGGATTGGTCCATCCGAAAGATCTTTTTACATAACGCCGCTGAGGTTATCCTCAAAGGGATGCTCATCGGCAATGTGCTGGCCTTTGCCTTGTGCTTTATACAATTGAAGACGGGCGTCTTTAAGCTCTCTGAGGCAGAGTATTATCTGGATACGGTGCCGATTGCTTTTAATTGGGGGATGATCATAATGATCAATATAGGCACGGTGGTCATCACCCTGCTGTTTATGATCTTGCCGACATGGATCGTCTCTCGAGTAGATCCGGTGAAGGCCTTGAGGTTTAGTTGAGTTTGAGAAATGAAGTTAAAATCTTATTGTAAATTCTGTAATAGCGAAAATTCAATTTCAAGTCGAGGAATCCTAACTAGGAAAGATTTGCAGAAGAAAGTAGGAAATGAGATAACATCAGAATGTAGGTCATGCAAGAGAATTTACACTATTCATATTAATCGAGTATTTGCTAAGGAATCTAAAACGGCATTTTTTGCCGGTATATTAATTGGTTCGTCAATAGTTGCTTTTGGTGTTTTTGTAAGAGGCTCAAGCGCCCTATCTTTTTATTGGGCTTCTCTTGTTGGGGCATGTGTTATGAGCGCTGGCTTTTTTGCAAATCTCAACTCCAATTCTCGATCATTTAACAAACTATT
>CAZJTO010000315.1:0-3421 GCA_964548935.1 uncultured Saprospiraceae bacterium | reverse complement strand
ACCTCAATGATAGTCCAGTAGAGACTGAGGATTATACCGTAACGAATAATGATGCTAATTTCCACCACTGCCAGGAATCTTCATCAACTGTAAATTATGCAGGTGAAAAGTATGAAGAGATCATTAGTGAAAATTATAAATCAATCATCTTTACGAGCACTCAGCTCAATATGAATGACATCTACAATTTGCTCGATTACTTAGCCGCCAGTGCCAACAAATACTGTGGAATCGATCAATACCCTAGCATTGTACCCTATAGAACCCGCAGTGGAAAGATTTACAAAGTGCGCTACAGCCATCCACATGCGATCACGGCTATCACTGACGAGGGTGAGCTCACTTTAGAAATGAAAATCAGTATCTGATCGTTATTGAGCTATCTTAACAGCGATGTTTCAGATGAAGTCATTGATCATTATAAGTATAGTATTCCTGAGCGGCATGTGCCTTGCTCAGGAATACAATTTTTTGCATTACGGGGTGCAAGATGGTCTGCCTCAATCTCAGGCTTATGACATCTATCAAGATCATCATTCATATATCTGGATCGCCACTCAAGGCGGGGGTATTGGGAGATTTGATGGGACTAACTTTGACGCTCTTACCAGTCGCAATGGTCTCCCATCCAATTATGTGAATACTATATATGGAGATGATCACGAAGACATATTGTTTGGCACCAAAGCTGGATTAGCAATTTATCGAGGAGATCGGATTATTCATTCAATCCCAACTGAAGTAGGCATTAACCAGATCATCGAGAAGAATGATTCATTAGTGTGGATAGCTACAGATCGAGGGCTATATGAATTTAATCAGCGTAATGATGTATTGATTAAGGCCAATGTTGATAGAAGGATTGATGCCTTAGTGATCAATTCCATTGTCTCTATAGGTAATGATTTTTGGATTGGCACATCTAATGGACTATATGTGATGAGTGGAGAGGCGGATGTCGAGCGTATTGCTCAAGAGGCGCTGTTAAGTCAGGACATCAAGAGCGTTGCACTAGATAGGAATCAACAGCTTTGGATTGCTCAGTATGGTGGCGGTGTATCTTCTCTCAACCTACATGACCTGGCGATTACGACTGAGCATACTGATAGAGACTTGCAGCGAGGTCAATATATCAGTATCATCAATGACGAAGTCTGGTTAGGCACCCAAAATGCCGGCATTCAAATTTATTCACCTCCTGTAGATCAATGGACTCAGATATCTGAAAGCCATGGGCTCACCCATAACAATATCAGATCCGTTAAGACAGATCAGTCCGGTAACATTTGGATTGCATCATCTGGGGGTGGGATCAGTAAATATTTGGGTCAATACTTCACGCACTATACCAGTGCAAATGGCCTCAATGGCAATCGGATCTATGCCTTGGCTCCTACTAGTGACAGAGGCTTGATGCTCTCGGTTGATACTGATGGCGTGTCAACAATCAATAATGGAAACATCTCAACGGATATAGATAGTACACATGTAGAGACCAAGTGCACCAATATATATGAAGATACAAGCGGGCGACTTTGGCTCAGTACGGAGGGCGGAGGATTGGTGTTACATGATAGCAGTGGCTATCGACGGTTCAATATTGAGAATGGTTTATCGAGCGATTGGATTCGTTCCGTCAAGCAAGATGGGAGTGGAGATCTCTGGGCAGGCACCTATGCAGATGGCCTAGCTAAATTGCTATATGTAGATAGCACCAGTATTCAAGTTGAGGAGTTTAAGAGGCAGCGAGGATTGGCGGACTTACGGATTACAGTTCTTGCCGTCAGCCCCCTTGGCGACTTGTGGTATGCCTCTCGGAATGGGAGCATCGGGTATGTCAGAAATGATAAGATTATCAACTTTGACGAAGAGAATGGTTTGCCTCGAACAGAAATCAGGTCGATGCTCTTCGACTCTCTGCAGAATGTCTGGATAGGTACTGCTGGAAAGGGCCTATATAAAGCTCAATACCAAGAGTCGGCACCCACCTTTGAAGCTTTGGATGAAAATGAATTGCTCGCCAGCGAGAACATCTACTCGATGCTCATCGATGATGACGCCAATCTATGGGTTGGAACTGAAAAGGGAATAGATAAGATCCTGCTTAATGAGTCGGGCACAATCACTGAGGTGCAGAACTTTGGAAAAAATGAGGGCTTCATTGGAATTGAGACCTGTCACAATTCTGTGGCCAAAGATGGCGAAGGAAATCTGTGGTTTGGAACGTTAAATGGCCTGACTAAACATACCCCCGATAACCGTAAGCTGAATGTTAGCAGTCCTCGGCTACATTTTGAAGATATCCTCATAAAGAACAAGCCGCACAGCTTTTATGTGGAAGGAGCTACGCCAGACGTTGGAGATGCCTCCCAAAGGCATTTACACAAGCATTTCGAAAACGACTTCAACTTTAAGTTCAAGGCCGTCAATATAGATCATCCCAAAGGCATCGTCTACAGTTGGCGACTTGACGGGCTCAGCGAAGAGTGGTCAGAATGGTCTTCCAGTACTGCCGTCAATTACTATAGTCTTGCTCCTGGTGAATATACATTTGAGGCTAAAGCCAAGGGAACTCGCGGTGAGGAAAGCAATCTAATAAGCCATCAGTTTGGAATCGACACAGCACTCTGGCAACGGACTTGGTTTCAGTTGTTGATTATTGCTTTGCTTGGGTTGATAGCTATAGGATTAATCCGAAGGCGCATCAAATCAATACGATCGAAAGAAGAGGAGAAGCGTAAGCAGTTACAGCTCAAAAATGAATTGCTCACGCTGGAACAAAAGGCACTACAGCTTCAGATGAATCCCCATTTCATCTTTAATGCGCTCAATAGTATCCAAGGCCTCATTGTCACCAATAAAAATGGAGTGGCACGGGATCAGATACAGAATTTCGCAGCATTGATGCGGGGTATCTTGACGAACTCAAAGAAAGACTCCATTACACTTGCCGAAGAGCTGGCTACCTTAGAAAAGTATCTTGAGATGGAACAATTCTGTCAGACTAATCCATTTGAGTATAACATTGAGTTGCTATCGGACATTGATCCCGATGAAGTTGAAATACCCCCAATGATTGTACAACCCTTCGTGGAGAATGCAGTGATCCATGGGGTATCTCATCTGAGCACAGTGGGGAATATTTCGATCACGTTTTCAGTGACAGAAGATCAGATCAAGTGCTCGATTACGGACAATGGAATTGGGCGAGAGAAATCTGCCGCCATGAAGTTGAATAGCCAAAAGAAAGATCACGAGTCTATGGCAGTGCAGATTGCCACGGATAGATTGAATTCTTTACACAAGATCAAGAGGGATGAATATATCATTATTAATGATTTGGTCGATCCAATTGGGAAGGCCGCAGGCACTGAGGTGATATTATTGATTCCATATGAGCACACGTATTAAACAACAACAA
>CAZJTO010000314.1:0-3427 GCA_964548935.1 uncultured Saprospiraceae bacterium | reverse complement strand
GGGAGAGTTTGGTCTTTACTCCTCATTTGAACGTCCCTCAAATCATCTTTTCTCTCTTGAACCATTCGATAGTCTCACGAATCGTCTGTTGTGACGGTGTTTTGGTATAACCGAGTTGTTGCTCTGCTTTTGCAGTACTGATGTTCCGAGGACCTTCCAGAAGTACTTGTAAGGCTTCCTTGGTTAAGGGTGAAGGCTTGCCAGTAAACTTAGATTGTAACTTGATTAATGGGATCAACGCCTTTAATATTACAGAAGGCAATACTGCCGTGTTGACCCTATTGGGGCTATTCTGTCCAATCTGCTTGGCTAATTCTTGTAAGGATAAGTAGTGTCCCGCCAGTAGAAATCGTTCGTCAGGATAATCCTTGATGATGACTTCATAGGTGCCTCGCACCAGATCTCGCACATCCACGAAGTTATATCCTCCCGGCGCCAAGACTGGCACTTTACCCTGATACATATCTATGACACCTTGTCCTAAGAGTGATGGCCCATAGTCATTGGGTCCTATAACGGAAGTAGGATAGATGACTGTGGTGACGATGCCTTGCTCCTGAGCTTGTTGAACCAATTCTTCGGATGCAACCTTAGAGCGATCATAATCTGTGCCATGCTCCACGGGTCTGCGGGTCTCGTCGAGAACCTCATCCTGGGGAAATGGATCAAATCGATGTATCGAACTAAAATGGATCAATTTGCTGATGCCATGCTTGATGCAGGCATCTACGACGTTCTGTGTGCCCCCGACATTGATTTTCCAGAGTGCGCCAGAGACATCTTTTTCTAAGGATATTTTGGCGGCGAGATGGACGACTACATCCATGCCCTGCACTAGTTCTTGAATCGCATCTGAATCGAGGATGCTACCCTTGACAATTCTGACACCATCAAATTGTATAGGAGTCTTATTGATCAAGACACTGACATCATGACCTCGCTCCAATAGATATGGACAAAGGTTTGCTCCAATATGTCCCGATGCTCCAGTAACAGCTATTCTCATAAGATATAGGGGATAACGGCTTTTCTCTGATCAGGATAGTTGTCAAAGCTCTCTCGATACCAATCATGATGGTTCATGGCTCTAGGTACCAAGTTAGCAAAGGTCCATATCGCAAATGAGAATGCCTGCAATGAACAAGCAGCAATCGCAAACCCGGTCCACTCAATGATCTCACCAAATAGGTTAGGGCAGCTGATCCGATTAAACAGCCAGCCCTCGGGCAAGCTGTAACCACTTTGTTTTTTGCGTAAGCCGATGAGATGGTTGTCTGCTCGCTGATTGATATAAAAGCCGATGATAAAGATGGATACCCCGATTACGAAAGCAGCAGTCGGAACTGTCGGTAGTTCCATATACCCCATAGCATAACCATTGAGGCCGCCATTGATCACATTAAAAAATGTGGCGGAGTATACGATGGAGATGGGCATCTTTTTGCCTTTGGTTTTTAACCTGAAGGGAAAGATGAGCGTCCGATTGGTATAGTGGATAATCCATAGTGCGATGAGTATCCAGTGCAGGGATGTCTTCTCTGCAGATCCCAATATGGCGATCAGCGGAAAGACGACCAGTGCAGGCAGCTCCATCCAAAACCAACCCCAATGATTGTCTATCATCATGCCCCAACCCTGTCGAGTATGCCGCCCATACGGCGCCCTGATCTTAAGTGTGACAAGCGAAATAAAGGTGACGACCGCCACACCGATCCATATCCAGGTTGCGATTTCGATGATGGGTGCTGATATCATGGTGTGCTGTATTTTGATTGTGTCATGTGTTTAGGTGGGTTTAACTGGCGGAAAGTAGTGCTTTTTTCAGGGCTTACACTGGATGTGTGATATAATTGGGTTTGACAATGCAATAAGTAGTTGTCCTTAAGACTTGAGCCGGAATAGAAATGATCTAAATCGATTCATTTATAGCTATGGTGAGTGATTTACCAAGCCCTATTTCGGAATAAGCTTCTTTGTTAAATAGAGCACAATACTGTCATCGATCGTGATGATTTCGCCGTATTGTATGGACACTGAATTTTTCACCAAACCATTTCCATCAGGTTTGTAGCCTCTGTTAATGTAAAGGATTTGTGCAGGCCCATAATCTTTATACACTCCAAACCCAATACCAGCATAATCGGAAACCCTATTAATCCTTTTTTCCGCTTCATCCATTAGACTTGTGCCTATTCCGAGCCTCTGAAATCTTTTCAGCACGTTAAAATCCACAATCTCTGGGATGCTCTGTTTTTGAAAGGGTTTATAGTCAGATTTCCACTGTATAGTTAAGTATCCCGCAAACTCTTGATTCCATTCCGCTATCAATACATCTCTTGCTCCTGTAATCTGATACTCTACATATTGCTTGTACTGCGATAAAGGTTTATTCCACCCTTGTTGTCTGAAAGAGTCACTTATAATCTGACAATCTTGTTTTTCGATAGGTCTTATTGTAAGATTTGCTTTCATTTTGAATAATGCTCAATTCAGGCTTGCTTTTTCAAAGATAGTATTTGCATGGCCCTGCAAATTCTAATCTCCAATTTCAAGATTTCAATGTCATCCAGAAAGGATTCTAAGTATGCTCTTTTGTCTTTTTCCTTATTCGCTCTGTCTTTAAGTACCGGTAAATCATAGTACAATGCCATAAATTTTAAAATCGACCGCTTCGTGGTATTAAGAGTTAAATTGATAAATATTTAAAAAGCCCGAACAGCCCTTACGCGGCCGAGGAAGAGGCCGGCCTTATTGCCGGTGAACTGGCCGCCATCGTTGAAACTCTGAATCCAGGCGTAGACACTACTGTTCTCGGTAGAACTCCAGTAGAACGCACTCGCAAAACCACCAAGACCCGCTAAGTGTAGATTTGTGTACATCAGGTTCAATTCTTCTTTTGAGGGTAGATACCAGTCACCGTAGCCTCCTTTCTGAAGTTCTGCACACAGCCTTGCCGCATAGGTAGTTCCGTCATCTCCTATGGCCACCTGTGAGGATATGATGATAGCCGTGTTCATTTCTCCGGAAAACGGACCGTCACCTTTAGCTTGGGTATTGCCTAATGTTCCAGCATACCATCTTATTCCCGTACTAGGATCTACAGTATCTGCTGCAAGCCCGTGCTCTCCTGACTCATCTACATAAAAGACAATACCTCCCTGAGCCATATCCCCTATTTTATATTGACGCAGAGCCAAGGTACCATCAGATTGTCTGATCACATTGGCTGATACATTCGTCACTGTGTCCATGACTGTTATCTTCGCCTTTCCTTCAACTTCAAGGTTTTGGGCAAAAAGGCTCATGACCGAGAGACACATTAAACATGTTAGTAGCGTAATTTTTTGCATTTGATAATGTTGATAATTAATGATCTTTATATTACTAGTTCTTTCCCCATTTTGGGTAGTCATAGTGGCAAGTAACG
>CAZJTO010000313.1:0-3434 GCA_964548935.1 uncultured Saprospiraceae bacterium | reverse complement strand
TATCAGTTTTAGTTATTATTCGTAACTATAGTATTTAATCTGTAGTATTTGAAAATACAACTGCCATCATGCTAATCAATTTCTCTCGATACTTATCTACTTTTTTAATGATTGTCATTTGCGGATCAATTACGCAAGCCCAAACAGCTACCGCTTCGAGTCCTCTAAATCACGATTCCCTTCCAATTGTTAGCCTAATCCAAATTTCAGAAGGTGAGTTTAAGGCAGATGGTCATATAGGTCCCCTCCACCATTTTGGCTCATTGTTTGGCCACGATCCTGAGCTCCGAGAAACATTCAATAGATTTAATAAGTCCCGAATAAAACAACGCAGAGGGAATATCGCTGGAAGTGTAATAGCTGGAAGCGGAATTGTAGTCGGAGTGGCATTGATTGCCTCTGGAGGTTTTGGAGGGACCTATTGGGGTATCGCCATAGGATTAGGAGGAATTGGAGTAGGTGGGACTATCTTATTGTTGAACAATGGCATCGATGGATCTAAGAAGGCTCATTACAAAGCCGAATTACTTTCTCACACAACTGAACCTTTGGTTCATGTCCAGGATAAGATACCAACACTCAATCTTGCATTCACTGAAAATGGTATAGGATTAGTTTATCAATTTTAAATAGCTCTCAGATTAAGTTCGCATCTTAACAATCAAATCATGTAGATATGAGCTGGATAGTCGAATTCTTGATAGGTGCTGCGGCATTCTTAGTAGCTGCGCAGTTGTTACGAGGTGTACATGTAGAGAGTTATGCGCAGGCGCTCGTGGTAGTGGTAGTGGTGGCCATATTAGATTTGACCTTAGGTACAATGCTCAAAATCGTCACCCTCGGCATACTCTCCTTAGGTGTATTCAACTGGTTCCTCAATGCATTACTGATACAGGTTGCTGATTGGTTTTTACCAGAATTCAAAGTCGATAATTTTTGGTGGGCACTCGGCCTTGCCGGATTTGTCAGTATAGCAACAGGAGTAGCGGGTTGGTTGATTTAAGCTTTTGGCAGCTTTTCATCAATGTGTTTAAGATGATTTTTAGTTAGGCGGCTAATTATTCTTGTTGCAAGCTTTTGATCGTATTCAACACCATAACTTATTCTGGATATAGGATTAAATAATTTATCCTTATCGAACTGGACTCCTTCAAAAATAGAAATCTCCTCAAGTGCAAAATGAATTACCAACCCAGTAGAATAGTTGTTAGTAATACTTTGCTTCTTTTTAAAATGACAAACTATGGCAACATCATTTATAAAACCTACATTAAATGGGGTTTGATAGATTTTATGAAGATCTTCTAGAGTTTTAAACACTCTAGAGCCATTTTCACATTTCATCTCTACACTATAATTGTTGTAATATTTTTTGAAAGCTGAAGCTGACTGCTCTATCCCTTCTTGCAAGTTGAAAATCCAACTTTCTATGAATTGATAAATATCGTTTTCATTCCGAGATTTCTCATTCGTTTCATTTATTTTTCTAATTCGTGCATCCAGAAGGTTGAATCTTTTCTCTATATCATTATCATCGGATAGTTGTCCAGATTTAATCGCGTCAAGCATAAATTGCTGTGAATCAATCAGACGATCACAAATAAATTCAATAAAAGGATCAATCTTATCAGCATCAGCCAACTCAAGAGTCCTTAAGTAATCTTCTTTCTGATTCTCTTTGATGATCACTGGAGGCAAACCAAACTTCATCAAAATGAAATTCATAAGTATTCTAACCGTCCTGCCATTTCCATCATCAAATGGATGAATCCTGATAAATTTATAATGAAACTCTGCTGCGAGAAGGACAGGATTATAGTCTTCTGCTACTTTACCTAAATACCACGTGATCAGGTCGGCCATTAATGCTGGAGTTTCTCCAACTGAGGCAAAGCGAAATATCTCTCCAGTTCGTGTCAGCACATGATTCTCAGTGCTTTTATATTTTCCAACATGAACAGTCTTGGTTGTTGGAGCGCCACTCGATGTGATGGCGGAAGTTTTATAAGGCTCTTTAAGAATGAGCTTATGCAGTTCACGGATAAAGCTTTCTGTAAGCGACCGTTCTCCTGTGACAATATCCAGGACCCATTTGACCGCCTCATTATGTCCTGTTATTTCAAAATGATCTTTTAATGGTTTTCCTTGAGCAGTAATATTATGCAACAGAAGAGCTTTAGTCTCTCCGTATGTTAAACTATTGCCTTCGATCTTATTCGAATGATAGTTCCAATCCAATCTAAATCTATCCCATATCTGACGCTCCAAATCCAGATCGAACGGACGATATTCATCCAGTCGGCTCTTTAATTGTTGAACTTGGATTAGTCTATCCATAATTTAATAATACTAAAAATCCAACTCAATAGTATCTCCAGGCTTCAAGCTATCATCCGAATCCGACTGTTTATCTGTATCCTTTTGAGGAGCTTCTTTCTTCAGCTCTTCTTTCTTAGGTTCTACAGGCTTTGCCACTGCTTTGCCCTTAGCTGAGAGTACCTTAAACTCTCCGAGTTTATTACCCATGGCCTTCCATCCCTTGACATCGATGAAATCTGCCATGTTAATCTCTACCTCATGACGCTCTCCACCAGCCTTATAGGTGTAGATTACTTCGGGCGGATGATCAGTAGTTCCATAAAACAGTTTTGAACCATTGGACTCCGAAATAAACTTAAACCGCTCGTTATAGGTGTTGGTCTCAATCTGAAATCGTTTGACCATAGACCATCCTTTATCCCCTACCCAGTGGATCGCAGAGATGACAGTATCACTATTAACCTTGCTGACTTCAATCTTTCCGGTCATTTCAATCTTGGACCCCATTTCTGGCTCCTTCAGTTCATAGGTGCCATTGCTATAGATTGCCACGATGTTATCACCCGTATCGAATTCTCCTAAGTACTTACCGCGCTCTTCTTTGTTGAGTCTACCGCTTACTTCGTCAATCCAGATTTTAATGGCTCCAAGTGTTGACTTCCCCAGAGAAACTTGGGTGATTTTCTTAACAGGATACTTAGTCAATACGTTACCTCCCGATCCTCTTCCTTTTATCGCCAGCTCTCCAAAGTCATACTCGAATACTTTCTTTTTGGCTGCACTACCTGGACTCAATTGGATCTGAACAATTTCTGCTTCACCATTGGGATGATCCTGAAAATAAAGCATTTTAGATTTCTTGCCGCCTTTGGTGAGCTCATAGGACTTATCTCGTGTAATTGCTGATACATTAAACCGCTTTGCCATAGCCCGACCATTCTCAGCATTGACGTATACCATATTATAGGTTGTACGCTCATCCCCTTTCTTCCACACTTGGGCATGTATGATCCCCTTACCTACGAATACCTTATCCCCTATCCTATTGACTTGGAATGTGCCATCCTTCTTAAACACAATGATATCTGCGATATCTGAGCAATCACAGATATATT
>CAZJTO010000312.1:0-3451 GCA_964548935.1 uncultured Saprospiraceae bacterium | reverse complement strand
CCTTGAGACTAGATGGTCTGAAGGAGGTGTGATTTTCTTCATAGTAGATCACTCAATCCTCTCCTCTCAACGCATACTAATGCATATAGGTCAATCCCTGTAGGCATGAACGGAGGATATCGACCTATTGCAGAGGATTCAATAGTATTATTCTCTTTCTTTTGCTGTCGTAATTCAAGTGACGCTTCCTTTTCTCTATATTGTTAAGATGAAAAACAACTGTGTTCCACAGATTCTAATAAGCTGTTGCATCGTGCTGTTCTCTCTTTCCTGCAAACAAGAGCACAGTGAGCCAGCATTGATGGACGAAGAGCTATCCTCATTCACGCAACTCAATGGAGACGCTCACTACTCCTATTCTGATGGCATCCTTACTGGTGTCTCTAAAATGGGAATACCCAATTCCTTTTTAGCAACTAAAAAAACATATGGTGATTTCATATTGAGCTATGAGGTAATGGTAGATGAAGGGCTAAACTCAGGTGTTCAGATTAGAAGTCTATCTACTCCCGAATTTGAAGATGGCCGTGTTCATGGCTATCAAGTGGAAATAGACACCTCTCCCCGCCGTTGGTCGGGAGGAATTTATGACGAAGGCAGGCGTGGATGGCTCTATCCTCTAAGTATCAATAAGAATGGTCTCAGAGCATTTAAGAATGGCCAGTGGAATCGGTATCGAGTGGAGGCTATAGGAGATACGATAAAGACATGGATCAATGATATCCCCGTAGCACATATGGTTGACGACATGACAGCTGAGGGTTTCATTGCTTTTCAAGTGCATAGCATCTATGATGAGAAGGATGCTGGCAAAAAAGTGCATTGGAAAAACATTTCGATTGAAACAGAAAATCTCAGCTCAACGAGTAAGACCACAGCACCTCAAGAATCCTATCTCAATCAGCAGATAACCGAGGAAGAAGTCGCGGACGGCTGGCAACTTCTTGCTGATGACTTGAACCTCATTGAGTCCGACGAAGGATCCTATGAAATCAAATTTGACTTTAAGATGTTGGATTCTGTCAAGACAGATCGACACTATGCAGAAGACTACTCTTTCTCCCTCTATCACAATGATGCCAAATATCCAGTAGGGTCTCTACTCAACCTCGCCTCTGCCAAAAATCTGAGCGAAGACAATAATCCAAGTACACGATATAAAGGTCTCGATCAATGGAATCGTGCCCACATAATAGTCTCCGCTGATGAGATACAGCATTGGCTCAATGGGATTAAGGTAGTCGATTATCCCATAACATCCGTGCCAAAGATGACCCTATCTCCATCAGATAATACAGCGCAGATCTATTACAAAAACTGGAAAGTAAAACTATGATCAGGATTCTCTTAGGTCTATTAGTCCTCTCACTGTTAGCTTGTTCAGAACATGAGCAGAAGATTACAACTGACGAATTCGTACTGCAAGAAGGGTATACTATTGAGCTGCTCGCAGCGGAACCACTATTAGACTCACCTGTTGCCATGACATTCGATACCGATGGGTCGATATACGCCGTAGAATTACCCGGTTATATGAGAGACATCGAAGGATCCGATGAGGATAAGCCTGACGGAAAAATAGTGCAGCTTACAGATCAAGATGGAGATGGCACCTTCGACCATCGCACTGTTGTCAAGAAGGACCTAATTGCGCCACGAGCACTCACTATCGTATATGGCGGTCTGCTATATTCCGCTGGCACCAGTCTATATTGGGACGATCTCAACGACGATAAAAGTGCAGAATTGGTCGACTCACTATATGTGATTGGTGGCAATATAGAGCACCAACCCAATGGACTGCTGTATAACATAGACAACTGGATCTACAGTGCCAAGTCAAATACTCGCTACAAGAGAATAAATGGAGAGTGGCTAAAAGAAGCGACCACATCGAGAGGTCAGTGGGGACTCTCCCGTGATGAGCATGGCAGGCTATTTTATAATGATAATTCCAATGCACTGTATGGAGATCTGGTGCCACCTAACATCTTAATCAAGAATCCTTATCATAAAGCATCAGCCGGAATCGGGCAACAGATAACTACTGATAATCGACTGTTCTTATTGCAAGCCACGGATGTCAATAGGGGCTATCTCCCAGGAGTGCTCGATAGTGTGACGGGTAAGATATTACACTTTACTTCTGCCTGTAGTCCACACATACATATTGCAGATGGACTCGGAGCAGGGTTACGAGGAGATGCATTCGTCTGCGGCCCTGAGGGCAATCTGATCAAGCGATACAAGATGGATTACGACGGATATGATATCCAAGCTACTCAAGCCTATGAAGGTGAGGAATTCTTAGCCTCTACAGATGAAACCTTCAGACCAGTCAATCTCTATACTGGACCTGATGGGGCAATGTATGTCATGGACCTGCGCAAAGGAATCATCCAACATCGTGCCTATATGACGAGTTATTTACGAGAGAAAATCGAGGCTCGCTCGTACGATACTATAGTCGGTCTCGGGCGCATCTATAAGGTCTATCAAGAAGGTGCCCTGTCAGATAATTCTTGGCCAGATACACAAGCCGGTTGGATTAGCGAGCTATCCAGTGATAATGGAGCACGCAGGCTCACCGCACAAAAAATACTCGTCGCCTCGTCTTCACAGGATCTCAATGATGAACTCATAGCCGGACTCAACTCTGCAGACACCTGGGGGGTGATACATGGACTATGGACATTAGAAGGCCGACAAGCGCTGACACAAGAAATCCTAATGGATGTCGCCAGTAAGAATAGCAGCTCCGAAGTTTGGTATCATCTGTTACAACTCGTCGCGCGGAAAAACTCGCAGGAGCTTCTTAAGCTTTTACCAGCCCAATATGATCCAATGCTGGAACCGCTCCTAGCACACCTTAAGCCCAAGGCTAGCTATCAGAGTGATGCACTCTTGGCGGAAGCCACTATCAGTGGGATGACCATGAGTCAATTACAAGACTATAGCACGCAGATTGCCACAGGGACCATCATGGACAGCCTTGCCAAAGTGGCCATCGCTAACCATGTGGCAGGAGATGTCAAGGCTCCTCAACTTCAGACAAAGTTTTACCGAGATCCACGCACCGCCGGTCTAGCCTTATACAATACCTACTGCAGTACATGTCATGGCCAAGATGGCCTGGGCCGAGACAATCTAGCCCCGCCCATCATGCAGTCAGAGTATGTCAATGGTAACAAGGATCACCTAATCTTATTAATGCTACATGGGCTCCAAGGCCCTGTGACCGTCAATGGCAAAACATATACTATGAATGCGGTCATGCCGGGCATAAAAGACAGTCCTCAGCTTGGGGATAAGGAGATTGCAGAGATCGTCATATTCGTCCGCAATTCCTTCAGCTTTGCCAATCCGTGGGATATTTCTGTTGAGCGAATCAAGGAACTCCGAGAGCTTACTAAAGAGAGAACCGAGATGTATACTGAAGAGGAGTTGTTTA
>CAZJTO010000311.1:0-3455 GCA_964548935.1 uncultured Saprospiraceae bacterium | reverse complement strand
CCAAAGTTAGGTTGTGCGATCTCGCACAAGAGCTCAATCTCCCCTGGAGAGTTCGTGCCCATCTCAACTAACCAGAAATCCTGTTCTAAGCTACCCTTCAGCAGTGTCAGTGGCAATCCGATGTGGTTATTGAAATTACCTACTGTAGTATTAACATCATGCTCAACAGTCAATATAAGATGAATGAGCTCCTTAGTTGTAGTCTTCCCATTGCTCCCCGTCAGCCCAATCACAGGGTTCTTGTATTGCTGTCGGTGAAAGCCCGCTAATTGCTGCAGACATGAGAGCACATCATCGACTAGTATCATGCGATCATCCTTGAGATATTCGCGTTCGTCAAGAATGACATAGCTAGCACCATTGTCAAGTGCCTGCTCAGCCCAGTGGTTACCGTTGAATCGATCTCCTTTAAGGGCAAAGAAGAGTTGTCTCTCAGTAATGTGACGAGTATCTGTCGAGACACCAGTAGACTTGAGATATAATTGATAAAGCTCCTCTAACTGCATAAAACAAAAATACGCACACAAAAAAAGCCTCGATCAATGATCGAGGCTTTAATTTATTTTTTAGTGTGATTGTTCTATTTGAATGATATCCCGCCAGGATTATCATTGCCAGTTGGCCCTCCGACTCTGGCAACGGCACATCTAAACCCAATGGTACGATCTGCTTTATCTTGGTCTTTGAACTTTCTAGCTCCAGGTGACAACCAATACAGACGATCTGCCCAAGACCCACCTTTTATGACCCTTGACTTATCATTGATCAGCGTGTACTTGCCGTACTCATAGTTTATCTCTTCACGGTCACCATCTGCATAAGCACGGGCATCTCCCGCTCTATAGTTCTCACGATTCTCTAATTCTTCATCGTTGAAATTTCTATATCTCATTCTACCGAGAGAATCTTTTTCAACCAAGTTGCCATACTCATCGCGGATTAGTTCGCTAAACTCATTCCCTCTAAATGGATTCAAATCGTGATTATCCGAATCTTCAAGAGTCTGACTCGTAAGTGGTCTATACACATCCTGTACCCACTCAGCCACATTGCCTGCCATATTATAAAGACCGAAGTCATTAGGCACGAACTGTCGTACTGGCGTTGTCTGGAATCCATTATCATTTAGATTACCTGCTGTTCCAGCATAATCACCTTTCGCTCGCTTGAAGTTGGCCAATAGACGACCTTGTTTCTTGTCGCGCGTCTGATATCTTGGACTTGTACCATCCCATGGGTAGTATCTACGATCTGAGATCAGCTCATCCTTAGGGTTTTGATGATTGCCTAATAAGGCCAGTGCTGCATACTCCCATTCTGCTTCAGTAGGAAGTCTAAACGATGGCGTCAATATTCCATCCTCAAATTTTACAGCTCTCTCTCCACCAGTTCTAATGTCTGGAAGATTTTTTCTGACATTTCCTTCATACTGCCCTGCTAAGTATGAGTCAGTATCAAACACATCTGCATCTTTTTGATCCGGAGTCGGATTCAAGATTCCTCTCTCGATGAGAATAAACTCATTGACACGGTCAGTTCTCCACTTACAGTATCCTTGAGTCTGCTCCCATGTTACACCGACTACAGGATAGTCGTCGTATGCTGGATGCTTAAAATAAGTTTCAACAAGTGGATCATTGTACGATAATTCATCATACCACACTTTTTCATCAGGCAACGCTTCTTGCGCCACCTGTGGATGAGATTCATATCTCGTCTCTAACCAATACACGTATTCACGCCAATTGATGTTAGAAACCTCAGTCTCATCCATATAAAATGATGTTACTGAAACTCTACGAGGAAGGTTATTCCAATCATAGACAACGTCCTGGCCCGTTTGTCCCATGGAAAATGTCCCACCGGGAACCAATACCATATTGGGCGCATTAAGCTGACCTTCGTAATCTAATTTTTCAAAGCCACCCCATTCGGTGTCATTGTATTTCCAACCAGTTGCTGATGATCTCTCGCCACCTCCTTTCTTTTTTAGGAAACACGATGACATCATGCACAAGCTAAGTGCTAAGACAAAAAATCTAATATTCATTTTGGGTAATAATTATCTAAAAATACTGAAGCAATCTTCGTATCTGGATGGTGGATTGCTAAAAGCGCCGAAATTCATTACGACACTTACCTCATGACTTCCCCTTGTATTTAGGACGCTGGCAGAACTTAAAGTAACATCAAAACTGTACGTTAATTTCAACCAATCTGTCCTCCATCCTGCTGATAATATAACAGCATCAAAATTGGAAAAGTCATATCTGATCCAAGCTCCAGCAAAGAAACTTTCTCTGTTGATTAATCCACCTGCGTTCAGTTGGCTTAATTCAGACTGTCTTACTAATAAGACACTAGGAGCAAAAAACGAGCCAAAACCCTCATTATTGTATCCGTCTAAATCTATCTGCCATCCGGCATGAATGGTTAAGCGTGGTGGAAGCCCCGCATATATGGATCGACTTCCTGGTTGAAAGCTATTATCAGGAACATTTAAATGCTTCAATGATAGGCCAATATAAAACTCATCGCTGTATAAAACTCCGCCAACTCCAAAGTCGACATAGGTTGTGGTTAACACATCAGGTCTGACCTCCTGAGAGGTCAATAAACTCTCGCTACCCACAATGATTTGATCAAAAAATATAAGTTGATCCCAATCCAACCGTTGCTGCGCCACCGTTGCTTCTAAACCGATTCGAGCTTTAAATTTTTTCTTTAAACGGAGTTGATATGCGTACACTCCAGTAATCTGATTAGATGTGATGATGCCATCACCGGCATTATCGCTCAGCACCTGAAATCCGATCCCACTATTGGCATATTCAAAAAACTGGTCATAAGAAGCAGCAAATGTTCGATATCCTCCATTGGGATTCTGCTGGCTTCCCCAACCTGTCCACTGATCTCGTGTGATGACCGATACAGTCGGGGTATTGGATAGACCTGCCAATGCCGCATTTAACTGAATGGGGGCGTTATAAAACTGACTGAAAACTACATCTTGACTGATTGCTATATTCTGACATGCAACTGTCAGAGAGAAGATAAAAAGGCTGATATATAATCTGATTCTCAACTGTATAGGTGTATTTTGTATACTATATACATATTTAATAATAAAAACGCTCGCAAGATTGTTTTGTGTGGCAGACAATGTTAACCATGCGTAATGTATACGACGTACTTGTAGAAAGAAATATTGTTTGGTTCATTTCCATGCAATTATTGTTCTGTCTATCTATTTCTGCTCAGAATTCACCTCTATCAATTAACCAATCTTACAAACTTAGATGTGATGCCTCTGGGCTTTATAAGCTAAACTTTGAGTGGTTGAGCGAAAACATTGGTACACAACTCGACCCAAGAATGTGGCAATTGTGGACTAATACACCAGATGATGTTGAAATACCTTTTGAGATCATTGGTATTGACGACGACCAATTTGG
>CAZJTO010000310.1:0-3458 GCA_964548935.1 uncultured Saprospiraceae bacterium | reverse complement strand
TATCTATAACCAAATTGGCCTGCTGAATCCAACAGACAATCTATATCATCTTGTCAGCACAGGAGCTACTGGCGAAGGCATCAGGCTTGGCCTTAAATACGAAGCCCATGCCTAAGATATACCCCATGGCGTCCCGGAGTGCCGTATTGGACTTAAAGCTCGGATCTGTGTTTATATCAGCATGTACCTCAAGTTCGACATTGTGCCGATCTAACAAATTGCAGAGGGCGTAAGCGATATCGACTGATAGTGACACCTCTAAGATCATGCGCTCTTTTATCGACATGGTCTGTGTGCTCTTCTCATTGTGGATAAACATAAAGCCTCCCTTCTTCTCGCGCAGAAAAACAATGACCGAGGCAAATTCTGTCACCTTGCCTTTTACTTGAGAGTCCGATCCTATACACAACTTTAATCGATGCCCTTCATTCCGTTCTCGTATGATAGCCGATTCAACAGCATCTAAGAGTGTAGATTCTATAGCCGTCCCATCTAATCTTCTCCATTTTTTCTCTGTGATATGCATACTATTGTACTTTATATTTTGGTTAAGGGCTAATACATTGTAACAACAAGATTTCACCCCAAGACGAACCTCGTATTAAATATTTATTAATATATGGATTTCTCAGTATTTCATCAGGCGAATGGAGCTATTTTCAAAATAATCTTTTTTGCGCTATTGAGCTGTCTGGCCTGTAAGAATCAGAGCCAAGTGACTGTAGACGGACCTTCTCCCAATGCCCTCATCCACGAGAATAGCCCGTATCTATTGCAACATGCTCATAATCCCGTTGATTGGCACCCCTGGAATGATGAGGCATTATCTAAAGCCAAACAAGAGAATAAGCTCCTCATCATAAGCATAGGATATTCTGCCTGCCACTGGTGTCATGTCATGGAGCACGAGAGTTTTGAGGATAGCTTGGTGGCAAGCATTATGAATGAGCACTTCCTACCCATAAAAGTAGATCGCGAAGAGCGCCCTGATGTTGACGATGTCTATATGTCAGCCGCTCAGCTAATCACTGGTCGTGGAGGCTGGCCTCTAAATGCCGTTGCAATGCCCGATGGGAGACCGGTATGGGCAGGCACATACTTCCCAAAAGATCAGTGGGTAGATATATTGAATAAATTCGTAGAGCTCAAAGAGAATGAGTACGACAAATTAGAAGACTCAGCAGAACAACTCACCTCTGGCATCAGCAGTTACGATGACATAGAGTTGGTACAAACGGAGCAAGAGTATACCACTGATCTTATCGCCGAATTGAGTCGAAAGTTCCTTAGTCATATAGATATGGAAAGAGGTGGCCGTACGGGTGCGCCCAAGTTTCCCATTCCCAACAACTGGGAGTATCTACTCAAATATGCGGACAAGTCTGGCGATACTAAAGCTATAGCGGCTGTCACAACCACCCTGAACAACATGGCCGACGGGGGGATCTATGATCAAGTCGGCGGAGGATTTGCTCGGTACTCCGTAGATGACGTGTGGAAAGTACCTCACTTCGAAAAGATGCTCTACGACAACTCACAGCTGGTATCGCTATATGCTCAGGCGTACCAGAAAACTCAAAATCCAACATACAAAAGGATAGTAACTGAGACCCTGGGTTACATCGCCCGTGAGATGAGAGCGCCTGACGGGGGATTCTACTCCTCGCTTGATGCCGATAGCGAAGGTGAAGAAGGGAAATTTTATGTCTGGTCAAACGAACAGATCGATGAGGCCCTCGCTGGAAGTCCTCATATCGCCATGATCAAAGACCTATATACCGTGAGTCAAAACGGCAACTGGGAGCATGGGAACAGCATCCTTCATACGACGCTGGCGACCAATTTAATCGCTGAAAAATATAATATGTCAGAGGCGGAGCTTTATGAGGTCTTACCTGATATAAAGTCTAAACTACTGTCTTATCGAGCTAACAGAGTTAGGCCCGGACTCGATGACAAGATCTTGACATCGTGGAACGCACTGATGATCAAAGGATATATAGACGCCTATAGAGCCGTGGGTGATCCTGAATACCTCGATGAAGCGATCCTAAACGCTCACTTCATTCTGGACAAGCAGATGAGCGATGATGGCCGACTCAATCGAAATTATAAAGACGGTAGCTCCAAGATCAACGCTTTCTTGGATGATTATGCTAATCTGATTCAGACCATGATCAACCTGTATCAAGTGACCTTAGATCAAAGCTGGCTCACGCTCTCTAAGGACATGACCGACTATACGATCGAACACTTTTACAATGACCAGAATGGTATGTTTAACTACACGAGTGATCTGGATGCTGCCCTTGTATCTTCTACGATCGAGTTAGTGGACAAAGAAATTCCCGCTTCCAATAGTGTGATGGCACGCAATCTAAATGTCCTCGGTGAGATCTATTATAACAAAGACTATCAAGACAAAGCTGAACAGATGCTGCGCAACATGATGCCGCAGATCACAGGCATAGACGAACCAAATTTTTATAGCAACTGGTTGCAACTGGTTTTTGACTTTGCCTATCCTCCTTATGAGGTGGTAGTCATGGGTGAAACTGCGTTAAACATGACACATGAATTAATGGCTGAGTATACGGGTAACACCATTTTTTTAGGGGATATACAGGAGAACGACCTGCCACTACTCAAGTACAAATATGTACCCGACGAAACGAAGATTTATGTGTGTCAGAATAAGTCCTGTAAGTTTCCAGTCAAGGAGGTCGCCAAAGCTCGCGAGTTAATGAAATAACATCAGTAAACTTATTTAGCATTGACGCAATGAAGTAATAGAGATATCTTTAGTATCATGATAATCTATAAGTTTTGGGCAGTTCTCTTCGTCTTGACATTCACCTCAATAGAAGTTGGAGCTCAGAATAACATGATCTATACCAAGTCATTTACCAGAAAACTGGCCTATCATCAGATCGACTTCTTCCAACCTGTAGAAAGATGGATACATATCACTAACATCAAGTCAGATGACTACATGGACTATGATGCTGTGTTAAGAGATGAAGAAGGTCTCGAGATTCGCCTCAATATCCAAGAGGCCAATAAGATGCATAGTCGACATCCCCACATCGAATTGATGAGGATTGTTTCCACCATCTCTACCAATGATCAAGCGTCGGAGATTAAAATCAGTCAGATGAATCATGACTGGGTGAAGGAGCGATATCAGGCGGACTGGGGCCTGTTTGCAGACTTTACACCCAAGCTCGAATACTCGAACTATCCCAAGGGTAGATTGCTCTGCCTCTTTAAGGAAGGTCAAGCCATGGTAAACTATATCGTCCTGCATGACGAGGAAGAATTGGATCCATATTTTGAATTTCCATTATCATTTTACTGAAACCATCAATCATGAAATGCACCACCACCCTATTACTTGTCATGCTTATAAGCTGCATTCACTTAGGTGCGCAGCAGTATCAATCCTATAAGGGTCACAT
>CAZJTO010000309.1:0-3462 GCA_964548935.1 uncultured Saprospiraceae bacterium | reverse complement strand
CAATCCTTAGATCACAAACTAAACCCAATGATGAAATTTTAGCATTAGTCAAGTATGCGGCACATGGCATGGGGCATGGTCACTTTGATCGGTTGAGCTATTCTTTGACTGGTGAGGAGCGTGAGATCGTCCAGGATTATGGTTCTGCAAGATGGGTTAATATCGATCAGAAAGGAGGCGGTAGGTACCTCAAAGAAAACCAGTCGTTCTCCAAACAGACTATAGCACATAACACCGTTGTTGTTAACGAATCAAGTCAGAATCAGGGAGAAGTCAAAGTCGCAGAGCACAATAAGTCTGAATTGTACTTTAAAACACTTGAGGATGATCAGACAGAGTTAGCAGTGAGTATCATTGATTCCTCTGCTTATCAAGGCGTTGTTCAGCACAGGACGCTGATATTACTCAAAGATGAGTTATTCGAGTACCCGTTGTTTATAGACTTGTTTCGAGTGAACTCGACTAAGAGAAACTCCTATGACCTGCCTACTTGGTTCAGAGGGCATCATCTCAATACGAACTGGAAATATGACAAGTCCAAAATAGAGCGCACGGTGCTTGGGACAGATCAAGGTTATCAGCATATATGGCAAGAAGGGGTATCCACAGAGCTCCAAGATATGAGTCAATTTTCATGGTTTGATCAGGATCGATTCTTTACCTTATCTACCGTTACTACTAATGATGATGAGATTATATTCGGAAGACTAGGGGCTAATGACCCAGAGTTCAATTTGAGACCTGATCCAGTGCATATTTTGAGGAGGTCAGATGTGGCGAATAGCCTTTTTGTTAGTACTATTGAGGTTCATGGAACATATGATCCAGTTTCAGAGACCCCCCTTAATCCGTTTAGCTCGATAGACCATATCGAGGTCTTGTTAGATACAGAAGACTATACTGCGGTGCGATTGAGTCATATCAGCGGTGCGTCATGGATTGTGGTGGTTTCACTAAAGGATAACAGTAAAAGTCAACATAAAATACGGCTTGCCGATCGAGAAGTGCAGTGGGCGGGTCCTTTTAACTTGATAAATGAATAATAATGGAAAGGAATAGTAAAAAGTACATACTTACAGAGGGTATGGAGTGGGAAAATCTTGGTGGAGGTGTCTCCCGAAAATTTCTTGGATATGACAATCAGATTATGATGGTCAAGGTCAAGTTTGATACAGGAGCAGTAGGTTCGCCGCATTCACATTTTCACACTCAAGCGACGTACTGTGTATCGGGTAAGTTTGAGTTTGAAATCGACGGTATCAAGCAAATCGTCAATGCAGGTGATGGAGTGTATATAGAACCAAATTTGGTCCATAGTGCGGTGTGCCTCGAAGAAGGGATGCTGATAGATACCTTCAGCCCGATAAGAGAGGATTTCATGGATGGATCTGGAGTCTCCTATTTTGGAGATAAGGAAGCTTAATACAACGATAAAAAAATAGTGATATGAAGAAAGTAAATGGACTTCGTTGGTGGGTTGTCGGCTTGGTAGCTTTGGCAGCAGTGATCAATTATATTGATCGTCAAGCTTTTGGGGCTTTATGGCCAGATATCGCTGCGGATCTTTTTCCTGACATGGAACAAGATTCGACAAAAGCGATTTATGCTACTATCATGACGGTTTTCATACTTTCTTACGCTGCGGGACAGACCATCTTTGGGAAGATCTTTGATTGGATCGGCACCCGGATTGGTTTTGCACTCTCAATAGGTGTATGGTCTATAGCGACATTTCTTCATGCATTTGCACAGGGGATGTTGAGTTTCTCAATTATTAGAGCAATGCTGGGGATTGCAGAGGCCGGTAACTGGCCTGGTGCGGCCAAGGCCAATGCCGAATGGTTCCCGACTAAAGAACGTGCCTTTGCTCAAGGCCTATTCAATTCTGGTGCAGCCATAGGAGGCATAGTAGCCTATCCGATTATTGGTATTTTATCTGCGTATATGGGCTGGCAGTCGATATTTATCGTAGTGAGTCTATTGGGCTTTATTTGGTTGCTGCCTTGGTTTTATATAGTAAAAGCAGATCCCAAAAACCATGCATGGCTTACTGACTCAGAAAAAGAATACATACTATCCGGTCAAGAAAATCAGGATTTGAATGATGATGGAACATTAGATGAAGGATACAACCCCAATACTGGCAAACTCTTGAGCCATAAAGAAAGCTGGGGTGTAATTATTGCTTCAGCGGCACTAGACCCGATATGGTGGTTATTCATCGGATGGATTCCGTTATACCTATTTGAGGTATATGGTATGGATGTCAAGGGAATTGCATTCACGGCATGGGTACCATATGTAGGGGCTATGATAGGAGCTTGGTTTGGAGGGCTACTAGCTCAAAATAGATTAGGAGCAGGATGGAGTGTTGATAAAACGAGAAAGGTGGTGATTACTTTAGGCTGTATTATTATGATACCGTGTTTCATCATGTTGAGAGCGCCAGGGAGTGCAATCAATGCTGTATTGATTATGGCCGTATTATTGTTTGGATTTCAGACGGCAATCGGCAATGTGCAGACCATTCCGAGTGATTTGTTTGGAGGCAAGGTCGTAGGGACACTTTCTGGTTTTGCGGGTACGGCTGCTAAGCTTGCTGGAGCAGCACTAACCTTCATTATCCCATTCATCACCACTGGAGGAAATTATACATGGGCTTTTATAGTCGGGGGAGCTTTAGCGGCTATTGCTCTATTTGCGATCTGGGTTTTATGTCCCAAAATCGAAGCATTAAAGCCGAATTAGTGACATTTGTAAGAATAAATAATTTGAAAAATTGTAAGGCCTTGGGCCTCAATTATATTAACTAAAACTAAATACTATAAGTATGTCAAATGGGAAAGTTGCAATAGTAACTGGTGCTACTACCGGAATCGGATTAGCTGTGGCTAAGAGATTAGGTAAAGACGGATTTGCTATTGCACTAAATGGGATCAACCACGATGAGGGAGCGCAAAGAATCGAAGAGCTTAAGGCTGAAGGAATCAGTGCCGAGTACTACGGATTCGATGTAACTAAAGAAGAACCAGTAACAGCTAACATCAAAAAGATTGGTGACAAGCATGGTAGAATCGATGTACTTGTAAACAATGCAGGTGGACTAGGTGGTAGATCAAGATTTGAAGAGATGACCACAGAGTTCTACAGATTTGTGATGGCGTTAAATTTGGATTCCGTATTCTTTGCATCGAGAGCTGCGATACCATATCTCAAGAAAGGAGATAACCCGACCATCATCAATTATACATCCAATGCTGGATGGAATGCTGGTGGACCAGGAGCTGGTATCTATGGAACTTCCAAAGCTGCAGTGCACACGATCACCAGAGCATTAGCTAAGGATCTTGCGGAGTATGGTATTCGGGTAAATGCGGTTTCTCCAGGTACGATAGATACAGACTTCCATAAGCAGATTAAATCAACTAAGCCTGAGGTATTTAAGTCGTGGGCTAATAATAT
>CAZJTO010000308.1:0-3474 GCA_964548935.1 uncultured Saprospiraceae bacterium | reverse complement strand
GGTCACTGCGGAGGATTATGCCTCCGACAGAGATTTTTTCTTGGATAGAGATGAGCTGATCGGGCGCTATCTCGATCATGTGCAGCTCATCCAGAATACACAGAAACTATTGGATCACTGTTCTATATCTTTTGATTTTGATAGGAGCAACCCTAAGAATCAGAAGACCTTTACGGGCTCTGTAGCTAAGGATGTCAAGTTGATGCGTCGACTCTGTCATGACAATCTGCGGTATAGATATCCTACACCTACAGATGAGATCACCGCAAGGATAGAAAAGGAGCTTAACATCATCATTGAGAAGGGTTTCGTCTCTTACTTTTTGATCAACTGGGACATCACGAGCTATGCCCGCAGTAGGGGGTATTTCTATGTGGGGCGTGGCAGCGGAGCCAACAGCATTGTGGCCTATCTGCTCCGGATTACCGACGTAGACCCTATCGAGTTAGATTTATATTTTGAGAGGTTTATCAACTTATATCGTGAGAACCCACCAGACTTTGACATAGACTTCTCGTGGAAGGATCGCAATGATGTCACGCAGTATATCTTTGATAGGTTTCCACATACAGCCTTGCTGGCAACGTATAATACCTTTCAGTTTCGGGCTGCAGTGCGAGAGCTGGGCAAGGTTTTCGGACTGCCCAAGGAGGAGCTGGACCTGATCACCCGAGGCAAGCCAGTCTATAAGCAGTTAGACAGTTTATCACAGCTGGTCATCAAGTATGCGAGTCTGCTACAGGGCCTGCCAAGTCACCTAAGCGTACATGCGGCGGGCATCATCATCTCGGAGCGGTCTATACAGCATTATACGACCACATTCGTCCCTCCCAAGGGATTTCCTACAACACAGTTTGACATGGTGATTGCGGAGGATGTCGGATTGTACAAGTTTGACATCTTAGGTCAGCGAGGTCTCGCCAAGATCAAAGATGGATTGAGACTGGTCCGTGAGAACAACCCTACGCACGACCTGATAGATATCCACGACCTCAAGCGCTTCAAGCAGGATGATGGCGTCAAGGCTCTGCTGAGAGAGGGCAAGGCCATCGGATGCTTTTATGTAGAGTCACCAGCGATGCGCATGCTCCTCAAGAAGCTTAAGGTGGATCACTATCTAGGACTGGTGGCGGCCAGCTCTATTATCCGACCAGGTGTAGCACAGTCGGGTATGATGAGGGAGTATATCCTCAGGGAGCGCAATCCAGAAAAGCGCAAGGAGGCCCATCCTGTCCTATGGGATATCATGCCAGACACCTATGGCATTATGGTCTATCAAGAGGATGTAATTAAGGTGGCGCACTATTTTGCGGGGCTGACCCTCGGTGAGGCAGATGTCCTTCGGCGTGGGATGTCTGGCAAGTATCGCTCACGAGCGGAGTTTGATCGAGTGAAGGACAAGTTCTTCATCAACTGCCGGGATAAGGGCTATGATGATAGCCTCTCATCTGAGGTGTGGCGACAGATCGAGAGCTTCGCCGGTTATGCCTTTGCCAAGGGGCACTCGGCTTCATATGCCGTAGAGAGCTATCAGAGTCTATACCTCAAGGCACACTACCCGCTGGAGTATATGGTGGCTACGATCAACAATGGTGGGGGCTTTTATCGTCCAGAGCTATATATCCATGAGGCTCGCATGCGAGGAGGCACGATACACCCTCCTTGTGTCAACAGGAGTGACTATATCTGTCATATCGACGGTAAGGATATCTATATCGGGATGGGCTTTGTCCATGGTATAGAATCGGATTTTGTCAAGAAGATGGTGCATATCCGAAAGGCCTCTGGACCTTATGAAGACCTGATAGACTTCGTGGAGCGCACGGGCATCGGTTTAGAGCAGTTGTGTGCGCTGATCCGTGTCAATGCATTTAGATATACAGCTAAGCGCAAGAAAGAATTATTGTGGAAGGCTCATCAGCTCCTCAATAAATCCAAGAGTACTGAGCAACAACAGACTAAGCTCTTCAAGCGACAACCCAAAGAGTATCAGCTACCCTCGCTGGAACTAGAAGATCACGAAGAAGCCTTTGACCAGATCGAACTGTTAGGTTTTCCACTATGCAGCCCATTTGACTTGGTCGATTCGGATGAGCCTATATCCGATATCCTCGCTAGCGATATGGCTAAGTATTGTAATCAGACGATATCTATGACAGGCTATCTGATTACGGTTAAGGATACGGGTACCAAGAATGGCAAGCGCATGAACTTTGGCACCTTCATCGATCGAGCCGGTTACTTCATTGATACCACACACTTCCCTAATGTAGCACGAGATTATCCTTTCAGGGGGCGAGGAGTATATCACATCACGGGCAAGGTCGTCGAAGAGTTCGGATTCTATAGCATAGAAGTCCGCCAGATGAGTAAGCTCTCCTATATCACCGATCCACGATTTAATGAAAAGAGCTATCAGATCAACGGCAGGTCCTTCAGCAGCAGACGACGTAAAACACTCAAAGCGAATTAAAAAACACCACCAATATGTCTGATCAATATATCCATGGCAGGGGAGCACAAATTAATCCCGACAATCCATTTGACACAAACAGCTATAGCCATAAAGGCTTACACTGGGATGATGACGAGGCTCTACAAGCACAGAAGCGCAATCAATACATCACGATACATCCCAAGACCATCCTTAATAAAGTAGATAGCCCTGACCTGAGAATGGGTTACTCAATGAATCCTTATCAAGGCTGTGAGCATGGATGTGTCTACTGTTATGCACGCAATACACACACCTATTGGGGCTATAGTGCCGGCATAGAGTTCGAGCAGAAAATACTTGTTAAGGAATCCGCTCCAGAACTCTTAGAACAAAAGCTCAAAAGCAAAACATGGAACGCAACACCCATCATGCTCAGCGGCAATACGGATTGTTACCAACCTGCAGAAAAGAAATATGGGCTCACACGAAAAATGCTTGAAGTACTTTGGCGCTATCGACATCCAGTAGGTGTCATCACTAAAAATGTCTTAATCAATAGAGATATTGATATCCTATCCAAGATGGCCAAGCACTCCTTAGTACATGTTGCCATATCGATCACCACACTCGACGAAGATGTCAGGAGGCGACTGGAGCCGAGAACTAGCTCAGGAGAAAAGCGACTCCAGATCGTGGAGCGACTCTCAGAGGCAGGCATACCAGTCATGGTGATGTTCGCCCCAATCATACCGAGTATTAATGATCGAGAAGTATTTGATATAGCAAGGAGGAGCGCTGAGGCTGGCGCACTGAAGATGAGCAATACCATTGTTAGGCTAAATGGTGCCGTAGGAGAAATATTCGAGGATTGGCTACGCAAAAACTATCCTGATCGACATGATCGTGTAATCCATCAGATCCAAAGTTGCCACGGTGGCAAGCTAAATGATAGCCGATATGGCACGAGGATGCGTGGCGAGGGCAACTATGCTGAGATGATCTCCCAACAGCTTAAAATTGCCAAGGACAAATATTTT
>CAZJTO010000307.1:0-3479 GCA_964548935.1 uncultured Saprospiraceae bacterium | reverse complement strand
TCAGGTAGTTATTTTAATGGTTGCTCAAGTATAGGAGGGACAAAACTATCCACAAAAGTACGTAAAATACTAGCTAATCAAAAGATCGGAATTAAACTTTGTCAAGTGCTTAGCATATTAATTGCCCATATTGGCTCTTGAGTCAGGTATGGTGAACAATTCTTTTTGCCGTCCATCTAAGAAATAGAACTGACCATCTGAGTAAACCCCATCCTCTTCAAGCATGATCCGTACAATCTTTCCACCCCATTCTGGCACTTCGCTTGCGGCGAATAATTCGATAGAGTAGGCTGTGTTTTCGTATAGTGGATAATCGCCAGGACCCTTGACCCCTTGTTGCTTATCCCACATCCCTATCGTAGGTCCAGCAGCATGTCCATGAAACCCTATCGGATGGGTATAGATAGAAGCGTTTAGTCCTTCGGACTTGGCTTGATCGAGTGATGACTTTAAGATCTCGTTGCCAGTTGATCCAATAGTAAAATTGGAAGTCAATATGTCCTGCACTCTGTTGCCATTAGCGAATGCGGCTTGGAGGCCAGCTGGTGGAGCTGATTCTCCTGGACGTAACACATAGAAGTGTTGTTGTTGATCCGTATTAAGCCGTAGATAGGTGATCCCAAAGTCCACATGCAATAGATCGCCGTGACGGATGATATCCTGATCGGGCCGTTGACTAAATGACCGTAAAAACTCGTTGTTGCCCATATCTGCTCGTTGCACAGACACTGATGGGTGAAACCAAGTATCAAGTCCTAGGTCAATTACTCTTTGGCGTAGCCACCACACAACATCGTCAGTTGAAGTGATGCCCGGATGGATGACACGTTCTGACAATCCTTCACGTAGGATGAGATGCCCCATGCGACAGATCATAGGGTAGATATCGAGTTCTATATCACTGCGAGTTTCTAACCATGCTACCGCAAGTTTTTCAGCTGAGCTCACCTTAGGATGCTGAGCTGTAGGCAAGTACTCCATGAAGGATTCGTACTCTGATTTTACGAGGCCATCTGCCAGGCCATAATTTTCGGAGTAATTGAGTGCTATAGTGTTGGGATTCTTCTCTGCGATGATACTCATGAGTGCTTCCCATTGATCGGGATATACATCTACGTTCCATTCACCCTGCAATAATCTTCCGACACTATATCGAGCTATGGCTATTTTGTCCAGGGTCTCACCATTGTCGTAAAACACCATGATGGTCCGTCGACGTGCTGCAAGCCAGGTGCTTGGCAAAATGGTTTTCATAATCGGGTCCTCATTGTACTCTCTCGAGATCAGGATCCACATGTCGATCCCTTCACGGCGCATGAGTTCTGGGAGAAGATTGTCTAGCCTGTCTTCGAGGATTTGGTCAATCACTTTGGATTGATCTTCTACAGAGAGAACCTCTGGAAATATGTCTTGGCTGTAGCTCGTGGAGAATAAAGCACCAAATAGGAAGGCGAAGAAATAACTGAAAATAAACTTCATAGCTTGTCAGGTAGATTTACCTAACAAGCTAATGAAATCTAATGTATTAATTGGGGTTATGGTCCTAACAGTAGGACAATTGTTTTAATCCTGCCAGCTTTTCTCTCATAAAGTGCAACGCCTTAGCGATGTGGTGTTCCACCGTCTTTATGGAAATGCCGAGCTCTTTTGAGATCTCTTTGTATTTCATTTGATCGATACGATTCATGATAAATATCTGGCGACACCTTGGCGGAAGCTTATCGATGTATTCTAAGATCATCTGCTCAGTTTCGCTGTAGTAGATCTCCTCCTCAATGCTCAACGAATGGTCCATGATTTGATCGGTAAGCTCAGCAGTTGGAGTCTTCTTATCTCGTATATAGTTTAAGGCGCGATTAGTTACAGACTTTAGTAGGTAGCCCTTAAATGTCGAGTGAATGTTTATCTCAGTTCGTTTTTTCCAGACATTTAAGAAGACATCTTGGACTATGTCTTCAGCTCTGTTAGAATTTTTGACATATGATAGCGCTTTGTTACACATCATATTATAGTAGTTGTCAAACAAATAGTCCATTGCCTCATGCTGCCCAAGCTTCAATTGCTTGAGGATCTCCTTTTCTTTAGAGGAGATCATATTGATCACTGGATTGTAGTTGCTCATGGTCGATGAGTCGTCGTTCAGAGTAGATGTAGTTGTCATGTTCCCCGTTGTTTCTATGATTATATTACATAGATACAGGTGATGTCAGTTTGCAAAAGGACATAATAGACAATTGGAGAACCGCGCTCTATTTTTGGCAGATATCTCGGATTTTTGGAAATGTCGATGAAGCCTCTAAGTGTAATATAAGTACTGCATCACCCCATGTCATTGCTTCGGCCGCTCTGTAGAAGTTGGATTTTGCTATGATTGGTAACACAAGATTTTCAGCAGTTCATGATCTATGAATGGGGAATTGGCTATCTTGAAGAATCTTCCCTTATACAGATAACCCTTATTACTATGAAGTTCACACTTTTTCAGTTGTTCCTATTTGTAGCAATCTGTAATCAAGGCTTGGCTCAGGCCAACGTAGGTAGGATTACATCATATAGTATCTCTGGCGAGAGAGGCTCTGGCTACATTGGAGAGCTCGTAGTATCAACAGAGAGTGCCCCGACTAATGTCATTTCTCTGATCAATGCCCAAGGCACTACTGTGAGTACCGATGACATTACAGGGTCAGCCCAACTAAAAGTATATCCAAATCCCAGCAATCATGAGATTTTTATTGAATCCAACAAGGAGATAAGATTCTTCGAGATTTATAATGCTCTTGGTCAGTTCATTTCTAAAGGTAGGGAAGGGAAGATAGACATCAGCAAGCTGCCACCAGGACACTACCAGTTATCGATCAATGGCAATTCTGCCACAAGATTCATAAAACTATAAGATATGCGGAGACTACTCAATCTATGTCTTTTACTGTTCTTCAGTGCCGGGTTACTAGCGCAGGCACCTCAGGCGTTTAGTTATCAAGCCATTGTCACTACAGAAGGTGGTGATCTTATCCAAGAGCAGGCCGTAGGCGTACAAGTAGATATCCTTGATGGTGATATTAATGGTCCGGTGATTTACCGAGAGACTCATGATGTCACCACCAATATGAATGGCATCTATACACTCAATATAGGTCAGGGCGCTCAAGTCCAGGGTGATTTTAATGCGATTGACTGGGGTAGTGGATCTAAATATCTCAGTATCTCTCAAGATGTTAGCGGAGGATCAAGCTTTGAGTTTGTCGGAGCGAGTCAACTGTTGAGCGTACCTTATGCACTATACGCTGATGCAGTAGAGCCAATCATATATGTTCAAGAGGGTTTAGATAATCCACGCAATGTGCTCGACTTAACTGAAGAAGATCCATCATTCATCATCAGTGTAGTGTATCAATGGATACAAGGTGTGCCCGAAGATGTATTCGTAGAGTATAACAACCTGCCAGATAACACGCATCTCAGGTTGGTGGGGGAGCTTG
>CAZJTO010000306.1:0-3484 GCA_964548935.1 uncultured Saprospiraceae bacterium | reverse complement strand
TTGCAAGTGCAGAGATGCGCTATACATTTTTCACCATTCCAGTATTAGGATACCCTATGTCTATTGAGATGGGAGCATTTTTGGATGTCGGTCAGGTATTTGGTGATGGCGTTGCTTTAGGAGATGAGTTGAATGTAGATCCAGGTATAACTATGAGAATGATCAACAAGCCAAATGTAGGATTAGTATTTAATTATGCATATGGTAGCGATGGCGGATACTTTTCAGGAGGAATAGGTCTTCCTTTTTAAATAATATGTGATTACAATTAGATGGAGAAAGTTATAATTATCGGCAATGGGATCTCTGGGATCACTGCTGCACGGTTTGTTAGAAAGCTGAGTGATAAGCAGATCACCGTGATATCTTCTGAGACTGAACATTTCTTTAGTCGTACTGCCCTGATGTACATCTATATGGGGCATATGAGATTTGAAGATACCAAGCCTTATGAAGATTGGTTTTGGAAGAAGAATAGAATAGATCTCGAGAAAGGCCATGTCCAGAACATTGACTTTCAAAATAAAACACTCTCCTTGGCGTCAGGAAAAACCATGGAGTACGACAAGTTGGTGCTGGCCCTAGGATCTAAGTCTAACAAGTTTGGATGGCCGGGTCAGGACCTCAACGGCGTCGGAGGCTTATATACATATCAAGACTTAGAGCAGATGGAAGCCTATAGTGGCGATCTGAAGAGAGCCGTGATAGTCGGAGGGGGATTGATAGGAATCGAGATGGCTGAGATGTACCACTCTCGACACATACCAGTTACTATGCTCGTGAGAGAGTCGAGTTACTGGGACAATGTCTTGCCACCAGAGGAATCTCAAATGATCAGTGATCACATCCTCAAAAATGGGATAGACCTTCGGTTCGGCGTTAACCTAGGTGAGATCGTAGACGATGGAAATGGTAAAGCGCGTGCAGTGATTATCAAAGAAACTGGTGAAGAGATCCCTTGTGGTTATGTAGGGCTCACAGCTGGCGTAAGTCCTAATGTGGCTTGGTTAAAAGAATCTGGCTTGGAGATAGGTCGAGGCATAAAGGTCAATAAGCACTTACAGACGAATCAACCTGATGTCTATGCCATCGGTGATTGCGCTGAACAAATGGATGTGGTAGCGGGCAGGAGGCCTGTAGAAGCGATATGGTATACCGGCAGGATGATGGGTGAGACGGTGGCTTACAACATCTGTAGTAAACCTGTGGCCTATGATCCTGGTCTTTGGTTTAATAGCGCCAAGTTTATCGATATAGAATATCAAGTATATGGCGAAATGCCAGCGAAACTGCCGGAGCACCTGAAGACGATCTTCTGGAAACATGAGGATAATGAAAAGTCTATACGTATCAATTATCACAAGGACGATTATACCATCAAGGGATTCAATCTGTTTGGTATACGATACAGACATGAAGTATGCGAAAAATGGATACTTGAAGAAACTGGGGTAGAAGAAGTTTTAGCCAACTTAGGAATGGCCAACTTTGATCCAGAGTTTTATGAAGAGTATGACCGTGAGATTATTGCGGTGTATAATAGGGTAGAAGGGAAGAACGTACAACTCAAGAAAAAAAGAGGTCTCTCTAATGTTTTAGCATTCTTAAGAAAAAAATAATATGAAACTTTTACAACATATAGGAATAGGATTATTCGTAATTGCATTGCTGATTTTTACAGCTATGCTTGGGATAGGCAAGCAAGAACTGCGCTCAGATAATATTGGTATATCCAATGCATATCACAAAGACGCTATCATCAAGTCCGCCACGGAACTTGGTGTTTTTGAAAAAGAAATGGGCGGCGTTGCTTTTACACAGAAAATTAAGAGTGTTATAAAAAACGCCGCAGCAGATCTCGAGAGCCAAGCGCAAAATGGATTACCCGACGGCGTCAGCGAGTGGGATTTCAAGTTGGGCAGTTGGAAGGTGACTGAATATACCGAAGCACTCGTAAAGCAGACTGCTTCTGGACCTGTACAAGAGCGACCTTGGCTATTCTTTATGCTGACTTTTGGGTTGGCGATTTTAGGAGGGCTGTTGTTTATCCTTCCAAAATTTATGGAAACGCCAGGTATCAAGAATAATGGGATCTATCACGACCCACTGACTAGAGGACTTGCATTCAATACTAAGATGATCTTCTTGATCCCCGCTATAGTTGGCGTGGTGGTGTACGGATTTGTCAAGTTGCAAAACCTGTTTTGGCCTTTGGTTACAATAGTTATAGCAGCTCTGATCAGTTACCTTGTATTTTTCCGAGAGAGGTCTAAAGAGAATACCCCACAGAGAAACTCTAGCCCAATCAATACAGGGTGGTTAGGAGTGATAGCTGGCGTGTACTTGATTGGTTTTTATATCCTCCTTTATTGGGCTCCAGCCTACATCAATAATTGGATAGCGATGGTCAACCCACTCAGCGAATCCATCAGTGGCAATGGCGCCAGTAATTGGTTCCTATATGGCCTGATGTATTCTGTCATAGTGGTCGTTATGGGCGTCAGAATGATGAGTAAGTATCGTCATAATAAGTACCAGCGAGTTAGGACGATGTCAGTGATGTTCTTTCAGACCTGCATCGCATTTTTACTTCCTGAGATCCTGGTGCGACTCAATCAGCCTTGGTATGACTTTAAGAATATATGGCCCCTTGATTATGATTTCTTCTTCAAGTATAACATCGACAACTTGATGAGTAGCGGTGGGCTTGGAGTCTTCATGTTAGTATGGGGGATCGTGCTCACGATATTGGGTGTGCCACTGATCACTTACTTCTTTGGTAAGCGATGGTACTGCAGTTGGGTTTGTGGATGTGGTGGACTGGCAGAAACTATGGGAGATCCGTTCAGACAATTATCAGATAAGAGTATGCGAGCATGGAAGTACGAGCGGTATATTATCCATGGAGTGCTTGTGGCGGCAGTAGTGATGACTGTCATGGTGTTGTTTCACTACTTTACGGGTAACAATAGTGTCTTGGGCCTTAATACTGACAGTGTGAAGTCTTGGTATGGCTTTCTCATTGGCGCTGGCTTTTCAGGAGTTGTTGGTACGGGATTTTACCCGATTATGGGCAATAGAGTGTGGTGCCGATTTGGTTGCCCATTAGCGGCATATCTTGGCTTGATCCAGAAGTTCAAGAGTAGATTTAGAATCACCACGAATGGAGGTCAATGTATCTCTTGTGGTAACTGTAGTACCTATTGCGAGATGGGTATCGATGTCAGATCGTATGCACAAAAAGGTCAAGACATCGTGAGAAGTAGTTGCGTCGGATGTGGTGTTTGCTCGGCTGTATGCCCTAGGGGCGTGTTGAGATTAGAAAATGCTTCGGAAGATGTTAATACAAGAACAGATTACGAAAGAGCACTTCACATCACAGCAGAAGAAGTGACTTTAATGTCCTAGTTGATTTTGAAAAGATAGAATATGAAAAAGCTTATTACCAGTATTATTATCGTTACACTTTGTCTTCTTTGTCAGG
>CAZJTO010000305.1:0-3511 GCA_964548935.1 uncultured Saprospiraceae bacterium | reverse complement strand
ACCTCGACATTTTCCTCTTTCTTGTAGGTCTTAGTATGCTTCGAAAAAATCTTCCATGAGATTGACTTAATTGCTTTGAGGTGCTCTTTAAAGATGTCCTCAGAGTAAGCAGGTAAGTATACCACCACGTGATCCTGCGTACTGCGCTGCAGCTCTCGTATGCTTTTGCGGACGACCGGTGTATATATATGATCATCAAACGACTTGTAGTGTAATCCAATATATCTGTCCACTGGAGCAAATTCTTTATAGGTGAATTCGCCAAATCGGTTGTGTATGGTCGGGCGAGGTGTCTTGCTGCTCAAGAAACTGGCTTGGTGTGACAACCCTACTCGCTCCACATCAGACCATTTGGCGGCCCAAGTACTAATCGGTTCAAAGTCACTAATGATCAAATCATAGTGCTTAATCTTTAATCTAAATACATCATAAAAGAACCGAAGCGGCTTGGCGGCCCTTATAGACCTCCAATAGTCGATACCGCCAGTCTTTCCGAATATGAAGCCGGCTCCATGCTTCTGTGCCATAACTGGAAAATCCAGCTTAAGATCCCCTTGGATACCACTGAGCAACACATCCACATCCGCATATTTTTTCATAATGGGATAAAACTCAATCGCTCGACTGAGGTGGCCATTGCCTGTTGCCTGTACTGCGTATAAGACTCTCATAGTATGATGCAATTCATGATAGAAAGACTTATGATTCTCTATCTAAAAGATTCTTACTCCACTCTATGAGTTGCTCTTTTTTATCAACAGCAGCCGACACCATAGTCATATGAGACAAGGCCAGATCAAAGAATGCCCGTTTGGCTTCAACACAGTAATGTGGGATGTGGAGTTCATCAAATACTGATTTTACTTGTTTGATTTTTTCGCTTGGTTCTAAAGTTGTAGACATATAAATTGACTTAAAATCGGCTTTTGCACTGCCCTCTAAGAGCTCAATGGCCCTCAGGTAGAGATACGTCTTCTTGCCTTGTAAGATGTCTCCGCCCACCTTTTTTCCAAACTTATTGGGGTCACCATAAACATCTAAGTAATCGTCTTGAATCTGAAATCCCACCCCAGCACTTTTACCAAAGCCATGCAGGCGCTCCTGATCAAACTCGCTGGCCCCTGCTTGTTTCGCACCTAAGCGAAGGCATAAGCCTAAGAGTACCGCAGTCTTCAATTCTATCATTTCGAGATATTCAGCTATCGTGACATCATCTCTCACCTCAAAATCCATATCCATAGCTTGCCCTTCGCAAACTTCCCGGGCTACCTTGCTCAATGCACTGATATAGCCAGCGGGATCACTCATCTTAGACAGGCGTTCGTATACTTCAATCAGCATAACATCACCAGAAAGTATAGCTGCATTCGTGTTATATTCCTTATGTACTGCCGGCACACCTCTTCTCAAATCGGCATCATCCATGATATCATCATGGACTAATGTGAAATTGTGAAAGAGCTCAACGCTATATGCCAGATCCATTACCTCGGCAACATCCTCTTTGTATAGTCCATATGCTAGGCAACACAACAACGCTCTCATTTTCTTACCTGACATGGCCATGATATAATTCCGAGGCTCATAGAGCGAGGTTGGAGCATCAGCAATGGCATACTGCTCATGTATCGTATGGATAGATGCTAAGGTTTCAGACAGATTTATATACATTGAGTCGAGTTAGAAAACGTCTCAAAAGTAGTAATCTTTAGAATCTAAATAAGTCCACATGTTCAAGTCAAGCACCCTTGTTCTAATAATTCTCACCACCCTGCTGTCTACATCATGTGACAACAAGAAACAATCTCATGCTGACATGATCATCTATAGTGATCAGATCTATACAGGTACTGAAGATGATTCTGCACAAGCGGTGATTATAACGGATGGAGTGATATCCGCACTTACAGACAGAGCCGCCAGTGAACCGTATGTAGGAACACAAACAGAGATCATTGATGCTCAAGGGTCGTTCGTCATGTCGGGGTTAATCGAGGGGCATGGGCACTTCTCAGGTTTAGGTGAGTTTCTTATGAATCTAAATTTCTTGAAAGCTAAATCTTGGGATGAAATAGTAGGTATGGTTGCCGAAAAAGTTGAACAAAGTGAACCTGGAGAATGGATCATAGGACGCGGTTGGCATCAAGAAAAATGGATGGAGCCAGTCGAGGATCATGTGCATGGTTACCCTAAGCACTTCGACTTAAGTGCCATATCTCCAAATAACCCTGTCCTACTCGATCATGCCAGCGGACACGGCATATTCGTAAACCAGAAGGCCATGGAACTTGCAGGTATAAATGCGGAGACTCCTAATCCTGCTGGTGGTAGAATAGTAAGGGATGAGAATGGGCAAGCGATAGGCGTATTCGAAGAGAACGCAGAGGATATCATCAAGCACTTCTATCACGAATATCTCGAAACACTGAGCGAGCAAGCTCGCATCGATCAATGGCATAAGGGCATCGAGTTAGCTCAAGATGAATGCTTCAAGAAAGGGATTACCTCATTTCAAGATGCAGGATCGCATTTTCAGGAAGTCGATCGATATAAAGCCCTCGCTGAAGATGGAAATATGCGCATTAGACTCTGGGCTATGATCCGTGAGCCATTGAAAGACTTACCTAATGATCTGTCAGACTACAGGATGATAGGTGTCGGCAATGATCACTTTACCTGTCGATCGCTTAAAGTTTCTCTCGATGGCGCTCTGGGATCATTTGGTGCTTGGCTATTAGAGTCTTACAGCGACAAGGCAGACTTCTATGGACAAAACACTACCTCAATCGAAGACATCACTAACATGGGACGGATAGCACTTGACAATAACATGCAATTCTGTGTACATGCTATCGGAGACCGTGCTAATCGTGAGACCCTGGATATCATCGAGAAACTGGCCCCAAATAAGTCTGATGATCTGCGTTGGCGCATAGAACATAGTCAGCATCTACATCCTGATGATATCGCTCGCTTTGGGCAACTTGGCGCTATAGCGAGTATGCAAGGAATACACTGCACCTCCGACGCACCGTATGTAGAGAAAAGACTTGGGAGACAGCGTGCTCAGGAAGGTGCGTACAACTGGAGAGCGCTGATCGATAGTGGCGCTTTTGTCACTAATGGAACTGATGCCCCAGTAGAAGATATCGACCCAATCGAATCTTTCTACGCTAGTGTGACAAGGAAGAGAGCTGACAATGGCATGGAGTTCTTCACTGAGAATAAGATGACAAGGGCCGAGGCCATTAAGTCATATACTTACAACAATGCTTATGCGGCTTTTGAAGAAGATCTGAAAGGAACAATTGAAGTGGGGAAGTTGGCGGATTTCACCATACTATCGGAAAATTGGTTGACTTGTAGCGACGAGGCTATTCTCAACACTCAAGTAAAATACACGATCGTGGGAGGACAAGTTATGTATAAGCAATAATGGTTATCGCCTTGGATCGGCGCTATTGTTAACATCACCGACCTTAAATCCTACGACGACAAGTTCGACACTGTT
>CAZJTO010000304.1:0-3516 GCA_964548935.1 uncultured Saprospiraceae bacterium | reverse complement strand
TCAGGAGTCTTGAGTAATACCGTCACTTCTATTGAAGAATTGAGGCATTATGCTGAAGACGGTGGAGCCTCAGTAGAGGAGATTGCTGCCATCACGGAACCAAAGATGGAACTTAAGATGATGGCAGAAGGAGTGATTATCTATGAGTGACTCTTGCTCCTCTATTGAGGAGGAATCATGATCTGATCTAGATTTACATTTTTACTGATTAACTCAATCGCACGTTGAATCTTCCAGGGAGTCTGACGATTGATCTTCACCTCTATCTTAGAAATGTTGATCACCACACCAAACGTGTCGAATATCGTGCGAATCAAAGGCACGTCATACTTTTTGACAAAATCTATGACCTCTTGGGAGATTTCTCCCACGCCTGTGACGATTACCCCTGAGACTGAGGACTTAGGCAGGTCATTGGCAGTAGCAAAGTTGTCAACACGAGATACTGCACGATCCATCGTTCGGGCGCTGGTGACGATGAGGTTGTTGCGATATTCTTTTAGTTCCTTAAGGTCTACCGATGATCCGGACAGAATGTTTTCAACACGATTAGTATATAGACAGTGAGAGTTCTCAGCGACTTCGCCCTTGATACTATTGCAGACCGTACTCATGAGTGGGTGGGCGAGATTTTTATCATAAGGGACATAACCCAAGACGGGTATATTAATAGATCCAAAATACTTAGACAAGTAGAGCTTGACTTGCTCCATCTTATCCGGTCGGATCTTATTGATAATTACACCGATGATGGGCACACCACGTTGCTCAAATACGGCACGGCACATATGAAACTTATCAATGGTGCTCCCTATACCTCCCTCAAGAATCATCACTACGGCAGCATCTAGAGCATGAGCTACTTCAGCATTAGATAGCCCTACCACGCTCCCAACACCCGGATGGCCGGTACCTTCAAAAATGGTGAGTTCATGATGTTTATTGAGGAACTCATTAGCGTGAACCACCCGATCATAGAATCCCAGCTTCTCCGGCTTGAGTATAAAGTCTCTAACGACCTTACTCGGCAATACGATTGGGCTATGATAGTCTGGATTAATTTCAAATTTGATCAGATCGGCAAAGAGCAAGGTGTCCTTGTCAACATACAGATTCTTGAGATCTAAAAACTTCTGTCCTACAGGCTTACAGTAGCCTACGTTAATATTCTTTTGGAGCATCGCTGACACTAACCCCAGTGTACTGGTAGTCTTACCTACATGTTGGTTAGTGGCGGCAACGTATATGTTCTTGTATTTTATCATGTTATTAGGTTATCACCGGTCATCTCTACTGGTCGATCGATATGCATTAAAGATAAAAGAGTTGGAGCGATATCTGCCAACTTCCCATTATTGAGTTTTACATCAGTTTGATCTCTGGCTATGTATATGATGGGCACAGGATTGAGCGTGTGCGCTGTGTGTGGACTTCCATCTTCATTGATCATAAAATCACTATTACCATGATCAGCGATCACGATGATGTGGTAGTCCTGTGCAAGAGCGCTTTCAACTAGTCGCTTCAAGCTTGAGTCAACTGTTGCCACCGCTTTTTGTGCGGCGTGAAAATCACCAGTATGGCCGACCATATCTGCGTTGGCATAGTTGAGACAGATGAAGTCAGGCGCATCTGAGTCAATATATGCGCATATCTTGTCGGTGAGCTCGATGGCGCTCATCTCTGGTTGTAAATCGTAAGTTGCTACCTTAGGAGATGGTACAAGGATACGATGCTCACCATCGAATACGGCCTCTCTCCCTCCACTAAAGAAGAAGGTGACATGAGGATACTTTTCAGTTTCAGCAATTCTCACTTGAGTCTTGCCGGCCTGCGATATCACCTCGCCAAGGGTTTTTTGTAGGAGGTCTTTGCTGAATACGACATGCAGGCCTCTGAATGCTTGACTATACTGTGTCATCGTGACAAAGTGCAGATCAAGTGGCGTCATGTCGTGATCTGGCTGAGCATCTTGCGTGAGTGCCATGGTGATCTCTCGAGGACGGTCTGTTCTAAAGTTGATGAAAAAGACTACATCTCCATCTCTTATTATTTTGTCTTGATCCGTTATGATGGCTTCCATGAACTCATCAGTTATGCCTTGCTCATAATAGCCTTCTACGGCAGCAACGAGATCATCGGTCTTTTGGCCGATACCTCTTGTCAATAGATCGTAGGCTTTTCTGATGCGTTCCCACCTCATATCTCTATCCATGGCGTAGTATCGTCCGATGACAGAAACTAATGTTGCCGAGGTGTGGGCCGTCTCGTCTTGCAGTTTTTTGAGGTATCCAGAGCCACCATCTGGCGCAGTATCACGACCGTCTAAAAATGAATGTACCCTGATATCCTCTATGCCTTGTCTGCTAAACCCGTCAACCAATTGGATCAGATGATCGATATGGGCATGTACGCCACCATCTGACAAGAGCCCGATAAAATGTACGGGTTTGTTGTGATCTCGTGCATATTGTATTGCAGTAACAATGGCTTGCTGATCAAGCAGCGTATGATCCTCAATAGCTTTGTTGATTCGCGCCAGATCTTGATAGACGATGCGTCCTGCGCCTATGTTGAGATGGCCGACCTCACTATTACCCATCTGACCTTCTGGTAAGCCAACTTCAGCGCCATAGGTAGTGAGTGTGGCGGAGGGGTAGCTGGTGAGGAGATGATCATAGAAGGGGGTGTCGCCTTGGGCAATGGCATCAACAGATGGATTACTACCGATTCCCCATCCATCAAGAATGGCTAAAACTGTTTTTTTCTGACTCATTTTACTTTATTCACGATGACGCCGCAAGATAGCGCTAAGTGTTAAAATTAGTGTACTAACAATAATCCGAGATTCAATCCAGTTTTATCTGTCCAACAAACCGAAGCGCTTAAGGACAATACTTTACTTATTAATTCTTGTTTAATCAAAACCGAAGAACATGATAGGTAAATTGTTAGTGTTATTTACACTTGCATCTGCGCTAAGCCCAAATGCTGATGTGAGTCAAGTGCTCGATAATCTCGATCAAGAAGTTACGATACAGATGGACCGAGAAGTCCTGACGTTGTCAAATAATGATGCCAAAGTGTATCTCCAGAAGTGGATGACTGCCCTGCCTAACCCAGAAATCGTACGTTCGCATCCAGCAAAGTATGAACAGAAAAAAGATACCTATGGTCTCTATCATATTAGTAGTGACCTGGACAGCTATAGGTTTTTTTACTTCTGCTCAATACATGGATCATCCCATAAAATCAATAAAGTTAAGATCGTCACCATGTGATGGTGCGCTTTTCAACGCCAATAGAAAATAATGCATAGTCGTATTTGACTGGATCATCAGGGTCGAGCTTTCGGAGGTTATTAGTAAGTTCTTCTACTGAGGTCCAGTCAGCCTTTTCGCGCTTTAGCAGTTTAAGCTGATGGGCTACCTTATAGACATGCACATCGAGCGGAATCATGAGCTGTGACATGGATATAGACTTCCAAAGTCCGAAATCAACGCCTCGATCATCCTG
>CAZJTO010000303.1:0-3534 GCA_964548935.1 uncultured Saprospiraceae bacterium | reverse complement strand
TGCAGGAGTGCGGCGACTTGTTCTTTAGAAGCGTTACCACTGCCTGTAATGGCTTGTTTAATCTTCTTAGGAGCATACTCATTGATCTTAAGGCCCATGGTCATCGCTGCGGCCATAGATACGCCTTGGGCTCGGCCCAGCTTGAGCATCGACTGTACATTCTTACCATAGAATGGCGCTTCTATTGCAAGCTCTTTAGGGAGGTAAGTTTCTATCACCTCCTGGAGCTGCAAGAAGATCTCCTTGAGCTTAGTCTGATGATCCTCGCATTTGCGTAAGTCAAAGATTCCAGCGGTGATCAATTTGCACTTGGTGCGGTCCGCTTCGATGATTGCGTATCCAGTAATATTGGTGCCGGGATCTACCCCAAGTATCTTGATGGGCTGCATATGTGGCGAAGATATGATGATTATCAAGAATATAATTATTGCAATATATTTTATATTTGTAAATCATATTTACATTTTATAATGCCCACCTATACATCTACCCTGCCCGAAGAACTTCTACTGGAGGTCAACAAGCTATCCAAAGAATTGAAGGTTCCTAAAAACAAACTGATAGAAAAAGCCCTAACAATATTCGTTACCGAATACAAAAGAGCTCAGTATGCCGCTTCATTCCAAAGGGCATCAGCCGATACCGATATGGTTGTCATAGCAGAAGAGGGTATGTCCCAATACCTGAAGACACTAAACCGCTGGGATGAAACAAGGTGACATATGGGACATTGATCTTAATCCAACAGAAGGATCAGAACAACATGGAGTAAGGCCCTGTGTGATCTTAAGTGGTAATACCATGAATGATAATTTTAATCTTGTGATAGTTTGCCCACTCACTTCCAAAGTCAAAAACTATATGGGCAATGTGGTACTTGCTCCTTCAGCAGAAAATGGTTTGACACAACAATCTGAAATCCTCGTCTTCCACATACGTACTGTCGCTAAAAAACGGGCTGTCAAACATCGTGGCAACATAAATGCAGATCAACTGACACAAATTAAATCTAACCTTATTGATATCATCACTTTTTAGACTTGAGGAATTCTCGGCGCACAATTAAATGATGTAGTTACTTCGTTTCTATCTCAATGTCACTGGTCAAAAACATACTGCTTGTCTTACTCACCGTCTTAGCGTGCTTCGGGATATACTCGATCTATCATAAGATGACGACCATCAAGGATGTAGAAGAGATCAGCTCTACTATTCTGTTGGAGCGTGTGGAGAAGGTCTTTAAGCTGGTGACCGTAGAGGGCAACTTCAACGAAATCTACAACTACGAAAATCACATTTTCGCTGATATCTGGCCCTTTAGGAAGAAAGCACTCGTACAAGTCAACGCTAAGGTGTCAGTAGGGTATGACTTTGAGGAGGTCACGTTTATCGTTGATGAGGATAATCGGACCTTAACCTTAGACGGAGATCTGGAAGCTGACATTCTGAGCATCGATCATAATGTGAAGAACTATGATTTTGAGAGTGGATTGTTCAATCCCATATCCGATAAAGACATCACTAAGATGGGTGCTGAAGCCAAAGAATTCATCCGAGAGAAAGCAGAAGATAGCGACCTCTATAATCAAGCCGAAGCGCAGAAGGCGGAGCTGCTTGAGATGCTCGACTGGATATTGCAAGCAGCTGGCTGGGAGCTAATCGTCGATGAGCCCGTATTGCTCAATTGACATTTTCAATGCTCCAAATAGAAGGCTCTTTTTCACGCTAAGACGCAAAGTCGCCAAGAACACAATTTTCCTATTTAGGATTAGTCATAAAGGTGCCCTTTATACAGAACATCCAACTCATATTTCAAGTCGAGGTATTCTTTCCAACTAATAATCTATTTTTAGGGCTATCAACAATTTAAATCTATCTAATGAGTAAGACATTTTTTGGGCATCCGAAGGGCTTAGCATATTTGTTCTTTGCCGAGCTGTGGGAGCGATTTTCGTTCTATGGCATGAGGGCCTTACTGACCCTCTATATGGTCGAGGTAATATTCAAAGCTATTGCTGAACGAGATTATGCCACGGCTGCGGTTTATGCGTCGTATGGATCTCTAGTGTATGCATCCACTGTGATCGGAGGAAAAGTATCGGATACGATATTAGGGATGCGTAAATCAATCTTCCTTGGAGGGATTTTAATGGCCTTAGGACACTTTGTGTTAGCAATCGAAAACAATGTCGCCTTCTTCTTAGCACTATCGCTGATCATCGCTGGCAATGGCTTCTTTAAACCTAATATTTCCACATTTGTGGGCACCTTGTACGAGGACGGTGATGCACGTAAGGATTCTGGATTCACCATTTTCTATATGGGTATTAATATAGGTGGCTGGGTTGCCCCATTACTCTGTGGGTGGTTAGCGGCTAAATACGGGTGGCACTATGGATTTGCTGTAGCAGGTTTTGGTATGTTATTAGGCTTAGCGTTCTTCTGGTATGGTATCAGAGATGGCGTATTTGGTGATCGTGGCTTGCCTCCAGCTAATGGGGCCATAGATAAAAAAATATTGGGCATTCGGCAAGGGATACTCATCCCTATCTTGGCATTTGCATCGGCTCCTCTCATTGCATTTCTATTACAATCGTATCAATCTTTAGGTGGTGAAGGGACTTTATTTGAAGGCAAAAGCATAGTGAATGTACTATTCTATATGATTGGTATCGCCATATTGATCTATCTGGGTTACATCATGCTTAAAGCGACTGTTGACGAGCGCAAAAAACTATTTGTAGCGATCTTGATCACCTTCTTTATGACCTTGTTTTGGGGATTTCACGAGTTGTCAGGTAGTGTTATCACTTTATTCGCATCACGTAATGTTGATTTAGAAGGCATCATGACTGCGGCTCAGACTAACTCCCTCAACTCGATGTGGATCATCATATTGGCCATACCAATCTCAATGTTATGGACCTGGTTATCTAAGAAAGGATTAAATCCACGGACACCGTATAAATTTGGATTAGGACTCCTATTAGCTGGAGTAAGTTTTTACGTGCTTTACATCAGTGGAACCAGTGCCAATGAGAGTGGTCTCGTGCCATTTGCTTATCTATTGCTGATGTATTTTCTAATCTCATTGGGCGAGCTATTTATGTCACCTGTGGGATTATCGAAGATTACAGATTTGTCTCCAAAGCGGATCGTTGCCTTTATGATGGGGGTTTGGTTCTTATCCTCTGCATTTGCATTTCAGATAGTCGGTTTCATCGGTAAGCAGCTCGCCATCGAAAGCGATAGTGGCAATGTAGGTGGTGTCGAAACCTTGGGAGTCTACACAGATGGCTTCCTCTTAATTGCCAAGTATTCTTTGGGAGCTGGTCTTTTGGTACTCCTATTTTCTCCTCTCATCAAACGCTTAATGGGCAAAGTTCACTAAGAAAACAGAAAGATCATGTCCGAAGAACATAAATCCTATATCCCACACTCGGTTAAACTACCTGAGACAACTGTCAAGGCGTTTATCTTGGGTGCACTCCTAAGTATGTTACTGGCTGCAGCAAATGCCTATCTAGGTTTATT
>CAZJTO010000302.1:0-3554 GCA_964548935.1 uncultured Saprospiraceae bacterium | reverse complement strand
ATAAACGTATCACAATGATGTACCAATCCAATTCAAAAAAGGAGAGCCTGATTAAATATGTGGCTGGAGTTTTCGCCGTACTATTGATCGCTTTCGCCTTTATTAAGCCATTAGAAGCACAGAAAATAGAGGAGGTCTCAATGAACTCATTTGCTGTCACTGAGGAATTTAATAAAAGAGTCCCTGTAACGGACCCTTCTCCCGATACAGCGATATCTATTAGTGAGATAAAACATGTCAACACTGAAGAAAGCCGTGAAAGTATATTCACTGATACAGATGATATATCAGTTGATTGTCCGAAAAATGAAAAAGGGATATATTATAATTTGTCAGTATTAAGTCGATTGCCTAATTGCCCAGAAGGAGTAGACGAACGCGATCATGCTTATACTGTCCTTAGTGATTTTGCAAATGAACATTTCAGATGGCCAGCTGAAGCCATAGAAGAGGGATTCCATAGTAGGGTAGCATTTAATTTTGCTGTTAATAAAGACGGAAAGATTGGAGAGTATCTTCCTTATTCAAAAAAGAAGCCATATCCATATGGTGTGCAGGAAGAAGGTCAGCGTATCATTGACTTGATGAGGGAGGAGTATGAGTTTATACCTGGTGAATGTAATGGTGAACCCGTAAAATCAAATCAATTTTTTACGATGGCATTAATAGTCCCTGAGGATAAGAAGCACTTAATTAAAGTAAAAGACTCTAACAACGTAATTCCTAAGCAAAGGCCATTAATTCGTTCAGTTTCCAACTATAGAGGTACAATGACTCTTCACTATTCCAGTAATATGAATGTGTCCACGTCTTTTGAACTCTTAGATCCACATGGGAAAGTCATCTTTACAGATGAGATAGAAAACATCTATGGGTTGTACGAAGAGAATGTTCAATTGCCCAATAAAGTGAATGGGACATATATATTTCGTGCCACCCAGGATGGTCTAACCAGAGAAACGAAGATGACTGTTGATCTTTTCTGATTGATTAGCCTGGATGAGGTGACCATGACCAAAGAGATGAGTAAATCCTAATAAGAATGATAGAATATGATAGTTTTACCTCAAATTGTCATAGGAAATGAATAGGTACTCGATCATACTATTGTTTGGAGCCGTCTTATGTTTTTCTGCCTGCAAAGAGCAAATTGTTGAGGCTGAACCGACGACACCAAGTGTCATCACTGAAGATTTAACCAAGTATGGGATTGCAAACAGTACCGACAATGTCTTAGGCGGACTAGAAGTAGGGGATAAAGCACCAGATTTTACTATGCGATCTCAGGATGGTGAAGAGGTAAGTCTGAAAGGTACTTTGGAGAGTGGTCCTGTCTTATTGGTATTTCTGCGGGCAGAGTGGTGTTCGTTTTGCGTGAGACACTTGAGTGAATTTCAAGAGAACATTCAAGCCATTCAAGAAGCCGGCTATGCCAATGTCTTGGCAGTAAGTCCACAAGAGAAGTCCTATATGCAAGAGCTACAACAGGAGCAGCAACTGTCTTTTCCCATTTTGCATGATAAGGATCACTCTGTGATGAAGGATTACAAGGTCTTCTTTCATGTCACCAAGAAGTATAACGACTACATCGAAGAAGCTAAAGGGAAACGCATAGAAGTCTTCAATGGAGATACTGAGCCTGTCATGCCCGTGCCGGCGACATATCTGATTGATCAAGATCAAACCATCAGCTATGTACACTACGATCCCAACTATAAAAAGAGATCAGATGTGATGGAGATTGTAGGGAGGTAAGTTTAATATAGACTTTAAATAGGACTGCGTCCCTGCTTATTTGGCCTCGTTAGGGTTCTATAAGTTTTGACATAGTGAATAAGTAGACTAATTCCGTTTTACCCATATGAAACTCTTGTGCAGTTTCAAGGGGATATGGGCCATCATGTATGAGCACTACTTTCATTGTATGAGTTAGTTTATTAATTGTTGGCACTGCTAATAGTCTGTCTCCATAAGGAATACCATTAGTCATTTTTTCAAGCTCACCTTGGTCAATTTCATTGATAATTATTTGTTCGATTTTATCGCCATCTTCAAACTCAAATTTCAATACATGATTAATTGTAGATACGTTTGTCGATGCCGCGTCTTTTGAATAAAAAAGTGCAACAACTTGATCAATGTCCTTTTTATCATGAAACTCTTTATAGGAATCTGCTAACTCTTGAGGTGACTCAGCTTGGCCATAAGCTAGAGTTACAGATGCAAATAGTATGATGATGCTAAGTATTATATTTCTCCTCGTTCTGATTGTAGAATCGCATCATGTAACGATCCATGGCCTGAGTATAGTGAATTAGTTACTGTGAAAGTACGATACGGAGTTATAAAAGAGATCAGATGTGACGGAGATTATAGGCAAGTAGTTCTAAATATTTATAGCTTAACTTTATGGACAACCAATACAGGATCATGCATACTCGATATAGAACGGCAAGTCTATTGAAAATTATCAACTCACTAGCTCTCTTATCTCTTTTTGGTCATTTGGTCTTTGGACAAATCGATATGTTGGATGAGGGCTTACAGAGTTGTCTTGAAGACAATGAATACAAGTTTATAAACGACCTGTTTAGAGAATTGGAACTTTATTCTTTTGAAAGGCTGAACGTGGAATTCCGTAACTATGAAAAGTTAACACATATATTTTGTAAAAATAATGAGAATAACAAATTTTTGTTATCCGAAAGTTCTGTTCTCAGTACGCTCATTAAGGAAGGAATTAGCAAAGACTTTTGGGTATATGAGAAATATGAGCCAAACGATAATAATCTCTACATAATAGATGGTGATACTGTAGAAATAATTCCTCCTCATCACCCTGACTATGAGCCACTACCGCCTGAATCAAGAGAGCAATGCTATATCAACCCCAAGAATAAGTTCATAAGTTGTAGTTATGATTATACTTTTCATAGAGCTCTTATCGTGTTTTATCAAAAGTATGAAACGTTCAAGGTTGCTGGTTCAATTGTTAAGCTATGTTCAATGACCGAATTTTTCAATGAGGGCAACTACAATCTAAGCTCTATTAAGCACTACATTTTGATCCATAGCATCTGTCAACGCATAATACATGACAATGGATATTATAAATACTTCCAGCAATAGTGATTGGATAAGGACATGATACGCACGACTAATTTATGAATAACCTCATCTAATCAAATACCAAGTTTCTCTCCAACCTACATAGGGTATACCATCACATATAGGAAATGATCCCATAATATATTAGCTATTGTGACCGATCTAATCATCTTGCTCTAGACATGATGATAGAGCAGATTATGGAGGATTGCTTGAAGCGTATTAACTTGAAGGAAATTCAACCGTATGACTTATTTCATCAAGTTCAGTTTGTATTTCATAGTATTGCTAGGTTTTAATCATCTTGCAATAGGTCAATATCAAATTGGCATCATACCTCGCACAAGCCCTGATAAAAGTGTGAGTCAGAAAGTGGGCTATACTCAGATCGACATTAACTATGGCAGCCCGGCTGTTAATAATCGAATAGTATGGGGTGAACTTGA
>CAZJTO010000301.1:0-3595 GCA_964548935.1 uncultured Saprospiraceae bacterium | reverse complement strand
TCTGTGATGGTGGCGTATGTCCATCGACCCGAGTAATCACTGGCAGTGATTTGCTGCCTGTAACGATGGAAAAGCCTATACTTGATATAGTGTACAATAGCCTCAGCGTATACGAGGGTAATACGACTAATCTGTTTTATTATGATGTAGATATTTCCAATACGGGTCTATCGACAGACTATAATATCATAGCGGAGTTCTATTGTCTGAATGCCAGTGGAACTGATATCGTCGGGAGTCCGATTGCTAGTGATACGGTAAGCTCATTTTTATCTAATGGCGCTACGGCCAACTTGGCAGGCGAGTTCAAGGCCAGTTGCGATCCTGATCATGGTATTGGTGTACTTATCGTTCCAGAGTATGATAACTGTTATTGCGGAGCACTTGAGAGTATGGCTGACAAGTCAGCAGGACTACTCGAGATCCCAAGTGCGATCCTCAGCAATGTTCCACCTTTTGCATGTCCCACAGCAACGACCAATCCTCATGTTACCTTAAGAATCAATCGGTCGATAGATTAACATCTATCCTTGATTCGTTGACTATCCACTCTCGTTACCTACGTAGAGTACAGACTTTGGCTTAAGCAAGTATGGACCTATCTTTAGTAGAGCGCAGCGATTGTTAGCTTAGGTATGTCTACCTTTCAATTTGAATTTCAACGGAAGACCTTATCGAGGATTTCTATCACTGAGTAATAACATTAGTATGAACAAGCACCAAAAACAGATCATTGAAAATTACGTGAGTTCTTACAATAATTTTGATGTAAATGGGATGACAGCGGACTTGTCTGATGGTGTCGTATTTGAAAACGTTTCGAATGGAACGGTAGGTTTGAGGACGGAAGGATTAGAAGCGTTTACTCAGCAAGCGGAGTCAGCTAAACAGTACTTTAAAGTTAGAAAACAGACGATTGAATCTTGGACTTTTGACAAGTCTACAGTGATAATTGATATTTCTTATAAAGCAATCCTCGCCATCGACTTACCAAATGGTATGCAAGCCGGAGATGCCTTAGAGTTGAAAGGGAAGTCAGTATTTGAATTTGATGTTAGTAATATCAAAAAGATCACTGATTATAGTTAGATAAGTGGGGCCCTCATACAGTGAAAGCTTACTTTATCAGTGCCCATAGAGATCGCATATTTCGGCGGTTATCTTCGTATCATGTAAACTGAATAAAAGAATGTACCAAAGAATCGCACATGTCGCATTAGTCGTAGAGGATTATGATGATGCGATAGAATTTTACACCCAAAAATTAGAATTCGAGCTGCTTGAAGACACACGAATAGATGATCAAAAAAGATGGGTGATGGTAGCCCCTCCAGGAGCGAAAGAATGTTGCCTCCTACTGGCAAAGGCCAATGGCGACCGACAAAGAGCGAGTATCGGAAATCAGACGGGTGGAAGAGTCGGACTTTTTCTCTTTACAGATGATTTTTGGAGAGATTACAATAAGATGGTACTGAGAGAGATAAGGTTTGTGAGATTACCTACTGACTTTGACTATGGTACTGTCGCCGTATTTGAAGATTTATATGGAAATCTCTGGGATTTGATTGAACCCAACGAAAACAACAAAGGCTTGATCTAGTCTAACACCACCAGTTAACACGCCATATAAGTTAATATGCCCCAGCAGGTCTATAAGCTCTAATCTTGCCTGAGCTCTTGACCGCATAATTGCTCTAATTGTTTACTTTGGTAAGGGATAATACGCCAACAGGTGATTTTGAATACTACTGACCGCAAGCTAACTAAATGATCAACCATGAGTAATAACGACGCCAGATTTCCTGGACTTAGCAACAAGCAACGAGCTAAAATGATATTTCACGCCGGAATAGTGATTCTCATTGGGAGTTTTGCTGGATTTGCTTGGATCATAGCCTTGGGAGAATATCTGCAATTATGGCCCTTGCCTCCCATCGAGATCTCTGTACCCGATGAGAAGGAGCTATGGCGTAATGCCCACCTTGGACCCATAGTACATGGCATGTTAGTCATATTAGTAGCAGCTATAGTACCCCTCTTGAGATTAACTCGCAGAGAGGCCAAAATCTTAGTCATTGCAGGCCTTGTCGAGGTATGGGGCAATGCACTCGGATTTTCAGCAGCACCTTACACGACTAATCGGGGGCTTACTCCCGACGGTCCATTCATCAATTTGTTTGCCTACTTCACATTTTATCCAGCGGTGCTAGGGGCGCTGGTGGTCGTGGTACTCATCATTATGGGGAGTTACCGAGCCATGAAATCAGCTTAGGATTACTCGTTATATATTTAAGTCGAATATGCTAATGCAGTAATGAAAGAAACGGATTATCTGATCATAGGGGCTGGAGCCATGGGCATGGCATTTGCCGATGAACTCTTTCATCAGGACTCTAAGGCAAGGTTGACTATTGTCGATCGCCGATCTGCTCCCGGTGGACACTGGGTTGATGCCTATCCATTTGTGCGGCTCCACCAGCCAGCAGCATTCTATGGAGTCAACTCACGGGTGCTGGGGAATGGTACCACAGACTTGTCTAACAAAACAGAAATACTAGCATACTACAACGCCGTCATGGATAAGATGGTCCAAAGTGATCGAGTGGAATTCCTAGCAGAGCATAACTATCTGGGAGACGGGCAGGTGGCGCCCTTAGAGAATCCAGATAACATCAGTACATACAAGGTGCATAAGAGATTAGTCGATGCTACTTATATGAAAGTCGCAGTCCCCTCAACTCACTCGCCTAAGTATAAAGTTGATGAGGGTGTGCCCTTAATACCTATCAATGGCCTGGTAGAAGAATACAACAAATGGGAGCATTATTATATCATCGGCAATGGTAAGACAGGGATGGATGCCGTATTATATCTGCTTGACAAGGGCGTATCAGAAAGCAGTATTCATTGGATATGTTCTAACCAGCCCTGGGTGTTTCGTCGTGAAAGTTTACAAGCGGGCAAGGTAGCCAATGTTGTAATGAAGCAACTAGATATGCTCAGAACGATTGGGAGCGTCACGGACTTCTTCCTTGAAATGGAAAAGTCCGCAGGTGTCACAAGGATAGATACCAGTACACTGCCCAAAAAATGGCGCTGTGCCACCGTCAGCGATACAGAAATCGTTCAGCTCAGACGGATAAAAAATATAATTGAGAAAGGGAGAGTGTCTATGATTAAGCCAGGCAAGATCGAACTGCAGCAAGGCACAGTGACTTATGGTGACAAATCACTCTTCATAGACTGTTCAGCAAATGCGCTGTCAAGAGAGCATGTTACACCCATATTTTCGGCAGAGAAAATCACCTTGCAACCCATCTTGTTTTGTCAGCAGGTATTTAGTGCAGCTACCATCGCTCGGATCGAGCTGACGGATATGAGTATGGACAAGAAGAATGCACTTAAACCAATCGCTCATCCAGAATATCAAGAAGACTGGCCCTATGCCTTATCCCGTAGCGTAGAAAACCTCTTTGTGCTCCATAAGTCGATACCATTGTGGATGTTTCGTGCTCGAGTCAATTTTATGAGCCATGAGCCCATGTCTAAATATTTCTATTACGCTGCCAAGGCGGCCTTGCTGTCTTCGGCGGCA
>CAZJTO010000300.1:0-3596 GCA_964548935.1 uncultured Saprospiraceae bacterium | reverse complement strand
AATCGCAGATATGAATCTTAAGAGTAGCCAGTGTGTCTGCGGTTAATTGAATTATTTAACATCACAGAAAAGTATTGATTCTCCATGAAGAAATCCCTCCAAGACATCCCCTCGAGCAATGGGGCCGACTCCTTCTGGAGTTCCAGTGTATATGAGGTCTCCTTTCTGTAGTGTAAACCGATGGGAGATATAGGTCACGATTGCCTCAATATCAAAGATCATATCCTGGGTCTCACCGATCTGAACTTGCTCACCGTTCTTTTTTAAATCAAATTGAATCTTTGAAAAAGACTCTTTATCGGTCTCCTTCCATTTACCGATGGCAGCCGAGTAATCAAAACTCTTAGCAATCTCCCATGGATGGCCTTTCTCTTTACATTTGGCTTGGATGTCACGAGCTGTGAAGTCTATACCCAATGACACCTCACCGATATGACCCCATACGTTAGCTGGTTTGATGCGCTTCCCTTGCTCTTTTATCTTAACAACTACTTCAAGCTCATAATGTACATTTTCCGAAAAATCTGGATAGTAGAATGATTGTCCATAGGGTAATAGTGCTGTCGCTGGTTTCATAAATACCATTGGCTGCGACGGGAGCGGACTATTCATTTCTTTAGCGTGCTTAGCGTAATTCCTACCGATACAGAAGATTTTCATGATGTTATTTTGAATGCCTGAGCGAACAAATTAAATAGATTTCATATGGAATAGCAGCAAACGACAATTGTATTTTTGTGTTAGGCCAAAAAACATACTATGTCCTTACCTAAAGAAATATGTTAAGCCTAAGAAGGCTTGCAAAGTAACTTTTAGCTTGCCGAAGTCCACTCAGAAAGCAGATATAAGCTGCTAGCAACAAGTGATATGGTTCTGTTGAAGAAGTTACAAGATGAACTCAAGGGTGGTAAGCATGTCAAATAGCCTCCGCCCCTAAAACTTGATATTGAGGAGTCCGACTAAGTCTTTTACCTCAGAAAGTGTTTGTTGGGCTCTCTTGCGAATTACATCTGAAGACTGTTTTACCTGATATTTGAGTTCTCGCTTGTTGTCTTTGAGTTCTGCCTTTCGCTCGATGAATTGTGATGTCATATGGACGAGGCTATCTGCTACTACTCCCTTAAGGTCTGAGTATTTGAGTGTGCCAGATTCAAAATCTTTCATCAACCCGTCATAATGATTATCAGGGTCGCCCGATGCTCTCAGTAGGGTAAATAGGTTATCAACGCCCTCGCTCATCTGACCTGGCACAGGCTCTCCCGTGTCTGTCACCGCAGATTTAATTTGTTTACGCAATCTGGCCTCATCTGCAAATACACTGATCCAATGTTTCTCCCCAGCGCTCTTGCTCATCTTACGAGAAGGATCGGCCGTAGAGCGGATCTTAGGTGTCTCGGTAAATAACGTATCTGGCAACACAAAGTAATCCTTACCTACACCGTGATTAAAGCGTTGGGCTATGTCTCGGGTGAGCTCCAGATGTTGTTCTTGGTCCTTGCCCACAGGTACATAGTCAGCCTTATAGATCAAGATATCAGCGGCTTGCAATACGGGGTAGTCTAATAGCCCTGCCGAGATAAAACTTTCTTTATTGGCTTCAGATGTCTTCTGACTCTTGTCTTTGAACTGTGTCATTCGAGTCAGCTGACCATAGGAGCAGTAACAGTTGAATATCCAGCTAAGCTCTGCGTGCTCAGGGATCAGCGACTGTACGAATAGATTGTCTGGCTTGATCCCGACTGCCACGAGATTCATAATCAACTCCCAAGTGTTGTTTCTGAGTTTTTTGACATCATAGGGCATCGTCATAGCGTGATAATCTACAACGCCATAGTAGCATTGATAGTCAGCCTGCAGATCCACCCAGTTCTTAACAGCTCCAAAGTAATTACCCAGGTGCATCTGTCCTGTGGGCTGGATACATGATAAGATTGTCTTTTTACTCATACTTCTGTTGGCTTATTATGTGCCTGCCTAAAACTATTGGACGGCGATGGCAGAGATCTCTACATTTACATATTTAGGGAGTGCAGAGACTTCTACGAGCTCGCGAGCTGGGGCAGTATCATCATTAAAGTATTGCGCATACACCGCATTGATTCTACCATAGTCCTGCATGTTCTTGACAAATACGCTGCACTTAACCACGTGCTCAAATGTCATCCCAGCGTTTTCGAGAACATTCTTAAGGTTGGTCATCACTTGATGTGTCTCGGCTTCTATGTCTGTATTTACGATCTCACCGGTAGCGGGATTAATAGGAATCTGCCCTGCTATATATAGCGTACCATTAGCAAGTGTGGCTTGGTTGTATGGTCCTACAGGTGCAGGAGCGTTAGGAGTGTTTTTAATTTCTTTCATATCGATGGTTTATATATTCTGTAAAGAAACTTATTATGGATGTAGTTCAAATTAAAAAAGCTCCAACAGTCTCTTTTACCGGTGGAGCTTTTCCGCAACAGCGGAATATATACATGGAAAATATTATTCGAAAATCTCTTCCTCTGCGGGGATGACCACCTGTCCTTTGTAATACATCGCACCCTCATGCCAGTAGGCTCTATGATAGAGGTGTGCCTCTCCTGTATTCTTACAGATAGAAATAGTAGGGGCAGTAGCCTTTTTGTGAGTTCTTCTTTTTCTTTTTCTCTGCTTGGAGATTCTACTCTTAGGATGCGCCATTTTCTCTTTTTTTAGTCTTCTATTTTAAATCTAAGTCTTTTAATGCTCCCCACAATGGATTATTGTCACCTTTATCCTCCTCTTCTGGAACTCTATACTCCAATCTATCAAGTACTTGATGATCACAGTATTTGTAATCTTCAGACTCGCAATCTCTGCTTGCTGATATCGGTAAGTGTGCATGGATTAATTGATAGAGTACCTGAGTGAGATCTATATGAGTTTCCTTCGGATCGATAAAAATTACTTCATCAGTATTAGCAATTTCTTCTTCTGAAAACTTAAAGATCACTTGATCTACACCAGATATATTGATGTCGATTGGCGCAGTACAACGATCACAATCTCCCTTGTATGTACCAGAAATCGTGAAATCGAACACTATCATCGTCGACCGACTATCTATCTCAATGTCCACTTTGATCGCTGATTCTGTAATTCTTGACGTCTCAAAATTTTTGAAGAAATCAGCGGTTATGTCAAAATCTATATTGTGGGTTCCACTTTTTAGGCCTTTATATGCGATTCTGTATGGATTCATAAGATACGTATACTCAGCTTTTCCAAATGGAGCGCAAAGATAGCAAATTACTGTGGTATTTCAAGAGGGTTGGGCGTCCTATTCTATTTGAAAGCAAGAACTAGCCTCGTCTGTAATCGACTTGAGTGAAAGCTGACATTAGATCTTGATGAATTGGCTTGATCTGGGTCGCATTGATTTAGCATGATGATATGATGAACACTAGAGAATTCCTGATCTCATACGAATAATAGTTCATCCCTTACGCTTACTCAATAGCTGAGATGACAACCCTCCTATGGTCATAGATTGCAATCATTATTCATTCATAAAAATTATTCACCATGAAATTTAAAATCATTTTAGCAGCGTTTTTATGGAGCGTCACATTGAT
>CAZJTO010000299.1:0-3616 GCA_964548935.1 uncultured Saprospiraceae bacterium | reverse complement strand
GATTCTGCTCATAGTGGCAATTTGAACAATTAGCTTTTCCGAAGAATAACGCTGCGCCACGCTTTTCTTGAAGTGACATGGCTTCAGAATTTCCTCTGAGCCATTCTTGAAACGGGGCTTGATTACTCATGACTGTTCTTAAGTAAGCAGAGAGCGCAAAAGAAGTGGCAAAATTAGAGTAGCGCATTTCTTCACTCATCTCTGGAAAAGCGTTGTCATACATCTCAGTATAGCCGTATTCATCTAAGAATGCCTTAGTTGTTACCATGCGATGTACCTCAAGCCCATCAAAATTTTGGGTTTCGAGAGCGCTATACCCCAGGGCGTTTCTTTCTATCGCCTCCGATTGATGCCATAGATCTTCAGTTCCAACATTGGCGCCGTCACTTCCAAATTGTCCATTCCAACTTGTGTTCGTAACAAAGGCTACGTTCACGAGGCTGAGTGGTCTGGCACTCTGAACGTCCATTTCGTCCTCTTGATAATTGTTATCTCTTATCCTATGTTCACCTGCAATACCAAATCCGATACCGCCGTCTGCCACTCCCTGAAAAGTGCCAGGTCTAAATCCTTTAGAAGGCACATGACATGTGCTACATGAAAAGGTACCTACTCCTGAAGCGTATAATGCGTCCGTCGCTAAACCCGTTTCATAAAAGAGCATATTACCTAATGCAACTTTTTCTGGCGTCAACGGATTGAGTGGGTCTTGTGGGATCTGATCCAATTCATCCGATAAGGGTAGGATATAATAGTCAGTTGACCGAGTCGGCGATTCGCGCTCTATTTGTTTTTTAAGCGAAGCATCTAAGATTGCATGTTCCGAAATAGAGTCTCGGGTGCAACTGCTTATGTAAAAGACAAACAAGAAATAGAACCCAATCCTGAGTAAATCAATCAATACTTTGGTAGTCACTATATTATAGTTTAGAATAAATTAAAGGTGTGGTTAGAACTGTTTGTAGTAGATTGTTTTTCTTTGCTTAAAATTTGTACTTAGCTTTATTTGAGATCAGCAGGGAACAATAATGCGAATCTACAAATATTAAACGTATTAATACATGTAATTGTATTCCAAAAGACAAAAATTTAGTGAAAAAACCGACGCTTTTAGTTTTAGCAGCAGGAATGGGTAGTAGATATGGGGGGTTGAAGCAAATGGATGCTTTTGGCCCAAGTGGAGAAACTATACTGGATTACTCTATCTACGATGCCATCAGAGAGGGTTTTGGTAAGGTAGTATTTGTAATTAGAGAAAGCTTCAATCAAGAATTTAGGGCCTTCTTTGCAGATAAATTTGATCATAAAATCGAGGTGGACTATGTGTACCAAAGTCTTGACAACGTGCCAGATCAATATTCATATAACCCCGATAGGACAAAACCTTGGGGTACAGCCCATGCCGTATGGGTGGCCAAAGATGTAATACAAGGTCCCTTTGCGGTCATTAATGCAGACGACTTTTACGGTCGTGATGCATATCGCATTCTGTTTGACTATTTTAATAGGGGGGACGATGCGAATAATTATGCTCTGGTAGGCTATCAATTGGAAAAAACTCTATCAGACCACGGTACCGTTAATCGAGGAGTATGCGCTACACATGATGACAATACGCTTGATACGATCGTAGAGACTCTCAAGATCGGATATGATGACAATCGCAAGATCTTCTACAACAATGAAGACTCGCAAAAAATGTTCTTATCTGGAGATACTCCAGTATCAATGAATATGTGGGCATTCTATCCAGATTATTTTGATCATTGTAAGGCAATGTTCAGTAAGTTTCTGAAATCAAGAGGCCAAGAGATGAAATCGGAGTTCTTTATACCTCTCCTTGTTGATCACTTGATAAAAAGTGACACTAAGAAAGTAGATGTTCTCCAATGTACCGAGGAGTGGTTTGGCGTTACTTATAAGGAGGATAAACCATTTGTAATGGAGCGGTTGAGTACATTAATTAAAAAAGGAGTTTATCCTGAACGCCTTTGGCCAAATAAGAAGGCAAGTTAAAATAGAGCAAAAAAAAGAAGCTTACTGGGTGTAAGCTTCCTAACCGAAAAGTATGAAAAAACTATCTAACTATCTTTGTAACTGATTTTAGACTGGTTCTGTTTACTCTGAGAATAGAGTTAACAGAAATTTAATGTTATGGAATATAGCAAACTTCTTAGTCATCTCCAATTGATAACTGTATTAAGTGACACTCTTATAAACTAGAATGATGAAGATTGGCCCTATTGAATTTGAAGATTTTCCACTCTTCTTAGCTCCAATGGAGGATGTTAGTGATCCTCCATTTAGAGCCTTGTGCAAGACTCAAGGGTGTGATATGATGTATACGGAGTTTATATCTGTGGAGGGGTTAATCAGGGATGCCACCAAAAGTGTTCAGAAGCTTGATATATATGAAGAGGAGCGGCCTATAGGCATTCAGATCTTTGGTGCTAAGATAGACTCGATGAGAAGAGCGGCTGAAATAGTGGAAGAGGCACAACCTGAAGTGCTCGATATTAATTACGGCTGTCCGGTCAAGAAAGTAGTATGTAGGATGGCAGGCGCAGGTATATTGCAAGATATCCCAAGAATGGTTAAGCTTACTGAGGAAATTGTAAAGTCTACAAACTTACCAGTGACAGTAAAGACAAGACTAGGATGGGATCAAAATTCCATTCAAATAGTTGAAGTAGCAGAGCGCCTTCAAGATGTGGGTATTCATGCTATCGCAATACATGGTCGTACTAGGAAGCAAATGTATAAGGGCGAAGCTGACTGGACACATATAGCCGAGGTCAAGAATAATCCTCGATTACATATTCCTGTAATTGGGAATGGAGATATAGATAGTCCCGAAAAGGCGGTCGAGTATAAGAACAAGTATGGCGTAGATGGATTGATGATAGGACGAGCAAGTATCGGAAATCCTTGGATATTTAGCCAAATCAAACATTATGTTCGAACAGGTGAACACTTGCCTAAGCCGGACTTCAGCGAAAAAATCGCTGCTGCTCGAAAACACCTAACAGATAGCATTGCATGGAAAGGGACGAGGCTTGGAGTTCTGGAAATGAGACGCCATTACAGTAACTATTTCAGAGGATTGCGACTGATCAAAAACTTTAGGAGCAGATTAGTGACTACAGATGAACCAGAGCAAATATTTGATATACTCTCTGAGATGGAGCAATTTTATGCTTCGGAGCCACAACTAGTTGAAGCATAATAAAACCTATAGTGATTATACAGCTGCCCAATGAACACAAGTCTCTATTGAAAGAGATATCCCATATTGTTGTTGAACACAACTTTGAAGCCTACGTGATCGGTGGATATGTCAGAGACATCATTCTCCAAAGATCAGCAGTGGAAAAAGATATTGACATAGTCTGTGTCGGGGATGGTATAGCATTAGCAGAGCTAGTGGCCGAAAAATTACACATTAACCCACCCCAAGTCTTCAAAAGGTTTGGTACAGCCATGTTGCGCTATCAAAATACAGAACTAGAATTTGTTGGTGCTCGCAAAGAATCATATAGTAAAGACTCTCGGAAGCCAGAAGTTACACCAGGTACTCTTGTGGATGATCAAAATCGGCGGGACTTCACGATTAATG
>CAZJTO010000298.1:0-3621 GCA_964548935.1 uncultured Saprospiraceae bacterium | reverse complement strand
GTAATGAAACTACTTGTTAAATTATTTATAACATTATGACAATACATTCCTATGGCTCCAATGCAGTGCTGATTCGTTTAGATGGCGGTATCACTGATGACAATCTAAGCTCGATAAAGAATGTGTCGACACAAGCACAGAAAACTTATGCCGACCGCATACTCGATGTCATACCGGCCTATGATTCTATTGTCATTAGATACAATGTGGAAGAAGTAGGCTATGAAGAGCTCAGCCAATTCATAAGCAGTATTGATCTGCATGAACAGACTTCCAATTCCAGCAGAGAACTCAGTATCCCAGTCTGCTTTCATTCGAGCTTTGCGCTTGATCAAGATCGAGTAGTAGAGATCTGTAATAAACCCATAGATGAAGTAAGGCAGTTGCTGTTATCAAGGTCATATCAAGTGCATATGATGGGCTTCCTTCCAGGATTTGCATTTATGGCAAGTGTCGATGATGCTTTGGATTGCCCCCGGCTTTCTTCACCACGTAAGTCTGTTCCTGCAGGCTCGGTCGCTATTACTGGTAAGCAGACAGCCATATATCCAGTGGATAGTCCTGGAGGATGGAATATTCTGGGGCATTGCCCAGTGGATATGTTCAATGCTAATCGTCAGGAACCAAGCTTGCTTAAAGCTTATGATCGAGTAACTTATAAACCTATTACGCTTGAAGAACATAGACATATCGCTGATGAAGTAAGCTCAGGCCATTACGATTATAACCAACACATCATATCATGATCGTTGAGGTGATCAAGGCTGGGTTATATACCACACTGCAAGATGGCGGAAGGATAAGTTGTGCACATTTGGGCATTCCATCAGGGGGAGCGATGGATATGGATAGCTATGAGCTGTGCAACATGATTCTCGGTAATGATTCTAATGAACCAGCTATTGAGTGTACCATGCTCGGACCTGTCTTATCATTTGATCGGTCTACCACGATTGCTATAACTGGTTCTGATCTATCTCCTATGATTAATAAGAATCTGATCGCACTGCATAAATCAATCTCGGTGAATAGTGGAGACCAATTGAGTTTTGGCAGGTTAAATAATGGTTGCCGATGTTATATAGGCATTGCTGGAAGTTGGCAAATTGAGCGCTGGCAGGGTAGTGTTAGCCCGTTGAGTTATGGAGAGGTTTTAAGTCAGCATATCTTAAAGAAAGGATCGAAGCTTGAGATCACACCTACTACCACAATGGATCAACAACAACCAACAATTGAATTGAATAAAAAGGTATCCATAGGATCACCTCATATAATCGAGATATTCGTAGGGCCTGAGATGTACTTATTTAAGGCTGATGATCTCAAGACTTTTCTATCGACTCTATACAAGGTGAGCAATGCGGCCAATCGTATGGGATACAAGTTAGTTGGAGAGCCCTTGAATATGGATGGTATCCCACCGATGATCTCATCAGGTATTATACCAGGTACAGTACAGATGACCTCAAGTGGCACTCCAATCATATTATGTAGAGATGCCCAGACCATAGGAGGATATCCCCGTATAGGAGTGCTAAGTGCATCATCATTAAATCAGATGGCCCACATCAAGCCAGGCGATCAAATCAAATTTAAGTTGATATCGTAGAGAAGTGATCCTATCTGATTCCTCCAACAAAGTGCTTAATACCACTACTAATATCCTCAGCTTTATCAAGCGCTCTGATAAATGCAGACCCTATAATCGCACCATTGCTATTAGCACACGCTGTCAAGTAAGTATCACGATCATGAATCCCGAATCCAATCAGCCTCGGAGCCTTTAGTTTAAGATCGTCGATACGCTTGAAATATTCTTTCTGAGCGGCGTTGATTGCTCCTGCTGATCCTGTAATACTCGATTTAGAAACGACGTAGATAAACGCTGAACTTAATTCATCTGCTAAGAGGATGCGCTCATCACTGGTCTCTGGGGTAATCAAGAATGCAATCTTCAGATCATACTGTTGAAACAGCTGTTGATAGTCTCTTTTATAGATCGACATGGGAAGATCTGGAATAATCAATCCATCTACTCCGGACGACTGGCAAGTCTGTAAAAATCGCTCCAGTCCATATTGCACCATCTGATTATAATAGCCCATCAAGATGATCGGTACTTGAGAGTCTTTACGGGACTGTGCGACCTGATCAAAGAGCACCTTGAGGGTCATCCCATTCTTAAGTGCGATACTGCTACTGTTCTGGATCGTTTCTCCATCCGCCATAGGATCGGAGTAGGGCACTCCTAATTCAATAAGGTCAACACCTTGATCCGTCAGTGACTTGATTATCTCAACGGTATCATTAAGCTTAGGGTGGCCTGCTGTAAAGTATATATTAAGGATCTCTGAGTTCTTGTCAGAGAAGAGTTTAGTCAATCGATTCATTACTGATCACTTTTTTGTTCGCCAGTATCTCTATTGAGGTAATCTGTGAATGTTGCCAAGTCCTTATCACCACGACCAGATAGATTGAGTACGACTACCTCGTCTTTCTTTATTTTCATATCTCCGAGTATAGCGAGTGCATGAGCTGTCTCTAGGGCTGGGATGATTCCTTCTATTCTTGATAACTCCAGTGCTGCAGCCAATGCTTCATCGTCTGTGGCACTATAGACTTGTGCACGTCCACTTGAGATGAGATGTGCATGTTGAGGTCCTATACCAGGATAGTCCAACCCTGCACTGATCGAGTATGGCTCTATGATCTGTCCATCTTCTGTCTGCATGAGCAGTGTCTTGCTGCCATGAATGATGCCTATAGATCCTAATACACTTGTTGCTGCGGACTCACCCGTATCAATACCTTTACCTGCAGCTTCAACAGCTACAATCTTAGCCTTCGGTTCGTCGAGGTAATGATAGTAGATGCCAGCCGCATTACTTCCGCCACCCACACATGCTACTAAGTAGTCAGGGACTTCTGATCCCTCTTTTTCTTTGAGCTGCCATCTGACTTCTTCGCTGATCACTGACTGAAATCGAGCTACCATATCTGGATAGGGATGAGGGCCAACCACAGAACCTATTATATAATGCGTGCTCTCAGGATTTCCAATCCAGTCACGTATGGCTTCATTAGTAGCGTCCTTGAGTGTTTGACTACCACTGAGGGCGGGTCTGACCTCGGCACCCAGCATCTTCATCCGAGCAACATTAGGTGCCTGTCGGGCTATATCAATCTTACCCATATAGACGATGCACTCAAGTCCCATGAGGGCACACACGGTTGCAGTTGCTACACCATGTTGGCCTGCACCCGTCTCAGCAATGATGCGTTTCTTCCCTAAGCGCTTTGCAAGTAAGATTTGTCCTATCGTATTATTGATCTTATGTGCACCTGTATGATTAAGGTCTTCTCTCTTGAGATAGATCTTGCCACCATATTTAGCAGATAATCGCTCTGCTAAATAGAGCGGGGTAGGACGTCCTACATAATCACGAAGGAGTTGTTGAAACTCTTTTTGAAACGAGTCTTCATACATAATCTCCTTATACTCCTTCTTGAGTGTATCGATATTGCCATGCAACATCTCAGGTATATAGGCTCCTCCAAAATCACCATAGAAGCCAGCTTCGTCTACTTGATAATTCATGATTTCTGATTCTTTAGTTGTTT